>VAUM01000079.1 GCA_005774595.1 Actinomycetota bacterium | reverse complement strand
ACAGAGTGGAGACCAAGGCTCGACCGAAAAGACAGGTGAACAGCAGGAAGGGCACGGGACCCACCCAGGAAGAGGGAAAGGTGATCACACAAAGGTGGGTGGTCCACCCCGACGAGGGGAGGCTCCCGAGGGACAAGGGGGAGGAGAGGGACGGGGTGGGGGGGACCGCCATACCGGTCGATCACGCTGCACCCGATTCCCGGGCGATCTTGGTTGAGGCTGATGGGCAGCGATTGCTCTACACGGGGGACTTGCGGGCGCATGGCCGCACGGCGTTCCGATTCGAGAAGATGCTGGCCGATGAACGACTGCGCGGAGTGGACTGGCTGCTCGTCGAGGGAACGACACTAGGACTGTCGGCATCCACCCACGGCCTGGCGTCGGAGCCCGATGTGGAAGTGCGTCTCGTCGACCTAGCCCGCGAGAAGCCGGACAGCCTTCTTGCAGTCGCCGCATCTGGCCAGAACGTTGACCGTCTGGTCTCGTGCTTCCGAGCCGCGAAGCAGACGGGGCGTTTGCTGGTGATCGACCCATACCAGGCGTACGTCCTGATGAAGCTGCAGAACCTGTCGGACAACATCCCTCAGTTCACGTGGGACGAGGTTCGAGTGAGCTTCGCGCCTCATCAAGTGGATCGCCTGAAGGCCGCCGGTCTGATGGATCTCGTGTGTGAGATGAGCGCGGAAGGCAAGGTCACTACGGATCAACTGGCACAGGAGCCTGGCCGCTACGTGATGTGCGTCCGTGGCGGGTTTGGCACGACGAAGGTGTTCGACAAGGTCGGTGCTGCCAACGTCGTGCTCGTCTGGTCCATGTGGAGCGGCTACTGGCATCGCGACGGGTGCGCCTTCAGGGAGTGGAGCGAGAAGAACGGCGTTGACGCGCAGTTCGTGCACAGCGGAGGTCATGCTTGGCGCGAGGACCTGCTCCGTCTGGTCGAGGCAATCGCCGCGAAGGAGACGGTCTGGGTGCATACGGACGCCGATCCGGATGAACTTCCAGGGCGGCGTTCGTAGCGCGGGCGTCCAGCTTGACGTGAGACCGCGGGGCCAATAATATTCAGCGAAGCTTTCATATTCATGTCCGACATGAATATTGGACAGACGGTGAATAAGGATGCCCAAGACGAAGAAGACAACCAGAGAGCTTGAAGCTGCCTTTCGTGAGGCTGGCTTCGAGGACGTTGCAGCTGATCTCGACTGCGTGCGCGTCTGGCTCGCGAGGGACGTCGAGCTGGCTGTACGTCCAGTGAGTGCAGGTCACGGACGTCCGCAGGAACTGCGCAGCGCGCTGGCGCAGCAGTGGCAAGCCAGCGCTCCGTGCGTCGCAGCAACCTTCGTCGCCGACCACTTCACCACCGGGGCCCTCGAGATCCTACATGAGAGAGGCGCCAACTACCTCGATGATCGAAGGTTTGTGTTTCGCAACAACGAGCCATTCGTGGCGATTCGCCAGGATCGCAGGATCGCCACGCAGAAGGACCGCAATCCCAACATAGGGCTTGGCGGCATGACCGGTGTTGCAGCCCAGCAGTTGCTGCTCGACGCGCGTGACTGGTGGCGAGTCACAGAACTGGCGGCGGACGCTGGAGTCGCGGCAGGAACGGCACAGGCGTGCTTCAAGCGGCTCGAGCAGTTGGACATGGTCGAAGCTGTGGGGTCTGGCCCGAGGAAGCGCCGCCGCGTTGTGAACAAGAGGCGACTTCTCGAGTATTGGGCGCAAGCAGCGAGGGCAGAGCGTACCAGAGCGCTGGGGGTCTTCCTCGCTGCCCAAGGCCCTGTTGAGTTGGCGCGTCGGTTGAGCGGAAGACTCCGCGAGGCTGGGATAGACCATGCTGTCACGGGCGCCTGTGGCGCGTTGCTTGTAGCTCCGCATGTCACGGATGTTCGCCGTTGCGAAGTATGGGTCAACGCGGCGGCCAGTGACGCAGCAATCCTAGACGCGGTCGGCGCTGATCCCATCGAGAAGGGCGCAAACGTCACGTTCTTGCGTGGACGCAACGATGCTGCGCTCTTCGGACACCGCATGATCGAGGACGTTGAAGTCGCCAACCCGCTGCGGCTGTACGCTGATCTCCTTGAGGATCCACGAAGAGGGGAGGAGCAGGCCGGGTTCCTCCTTGACACCGTCCTGGGACTCTAGATGAGTGAGCCACTGCGCGCGTCTGACTATAGCGAGTACACCACCGGCCTCTGCGAGCGGGCGCAGTTGGCGTTGCTCAAGTGCGCTGGGCCGTGGAATCGCAAGATCTACTTGGCGGGAGGTCTGGTTCCCCGCTACCTGATTCCGGAGCTTCCGGCGTACGCTCTGCCGCACGTTGGGACGACGGACATTGACTTGGTGGTCGGGATTGCCATCGCAGCAGACGATGCGGAGCCGTACGACACCTTGCTCGCGAACATCAAGTCCGCCGGGTTCGAGTTGTACGAAGACGCCGAGGGCAAGACGGTCTCCTTCCGTTGGTGCATCAGGATCGACGGGAAGACCGTGGTCGTGGAGTTCCTCACTGAGCAGGGGGAGAAGGAGCCGGGTCGTATTGTGCGCCCGGGCCTAGGGACGGGCTCCGGGCTCGGGGCATTCGAGACCCGTGGCGCGAGCCTAGTAGCCATGGACTTCGTCGAATGCGAGATCAAGGGACTGCTTCCAGACGGCAACGAGTCGTTCGGCACGCTTCGGGTGGCGAACATCCTCCCGTTCTTGGTGCTGAAGAGCTTCGCGCTGCATGACCGGGCGCTGAAGAAGCTCAAGGACGCGTACGACATCGTGTTCGTCCTGCGGAATTGGCCCGGCGGTCCGCAGGCAGCAGCCGAGTCGGCGCTACTCAGCCCCATCATTGCTGAAACGGTCGTGCGCGAGAGCCTTGAGCTTCTTCGCCGTCACTTTGAGGCGCCGAGCATGGACGGGCCCGGCAACTACGCAAGGTTCATGCTTGATGATGACGATGAGGAAGAGGAGGCCGTTCTGCGAAAAGAGGCTGTCGCTGCGGTAGCCGAGTTCGTCGCCGGTCTCAACTCGTAGTCTTCGATCCGCGAGAGCTGGGACCCAGGCGGCCGTCTCACATGCATGACAACGATACCCGCATGAGTACCTGACGTGCACCATCATCGGGACTGAAAATCCCCGTGTCGGCGGTTCAAGTCCGTCTCTGGCCACCATGCGAACACCGAAGACCCCGTCGAGTGCTGGCGGGGTCTTCTTGCGTTCTGAGCCCCGATGGGGCCGCGTCGCCTGAGGCGCTCGCCGCACCACTCGAGCGATGCTTGCAAAGCGCACGACGCTTTGAAAGAATCGGGCAACGAACTTGCAATGTTGCGCTGGCTTTGGAAGAGGGGCTGCGATGGACACGAGTCGCTTTCGCGCTCCCGAAGCGGGGCGGATCGTCCGCGCCGAGGGCGGGTACCGCGCGTTCGTCCCTTCACCTCTGCCCCCGCGGATCGATTGGGATGCCGATCTCGTGCTCGCGCTGTCGAGGGCCGACGCGGCCCTGAGCGAACTCTCGGGAGCCGGCGCCCAGCTCCCCAACCCGCATCTGCTCATCTCCCCCTCGCTGCGCCAGGAGGCCGTCCTGTCGTCGCGCATCGAGGGGACGCGGTCCAGCCTGTCGGATGTGCTCATCGATGAGTTGCGGGAGCCGAACCTCGAGTCGGCGACCGGAGATGTGCGCGAGGTGCGTAACTACGTCCGCGCGATGGAGCGGGGTCTCGAGCGGCTCTCTTCGCTCCCGCTGTCGTTGCGGCTGGTCCGCGAGCTGCACGCGACGCTCATGCAGGGAGCTCGCGGTGCGCACGCGACTCCCGGGGAGTTCCGGAGGTCACAGAACTGGATCGGGCGACCGGGGAGCACGATAGAGACAGCCGCGTACGTTCCGCCGCCGCCCGATGAGATGATCGAGGCGTTGGGTGCCTGGGAGCGATTCCTCCACGAGAGGGACGTCATGCCCGATCTCGTGCAATGCGCGCTCATGCACGAGCAGTTCGAGGCGATCCACCCGTTTCTCGACGGCAACGGCCGGGTAGGCCGTTTGCTGATCACGCTCTTCCTCGTGGAGCGAGGCAGACTGGCTCAGCCGCTGCTCTACCTCTCGGCGTTCTTCGAAAGGAACCGCGGCGAGTACTACGACGCGCTGCAGGCCGTGCGAACCGATGGAGACTGGAAGGGCTGGCTGCTGTACTTCCTGCGAGGGGTCGAGGAGGTCGCGCGCCGGTCGGTGAGGCAGGCGTACGACCTCATGGAGGTGCGCGAGCGCCTGCGGGCGGTCTCGGGAAGCGCCAAGGCCACGGCACTCGTCGACGAGTTGTTCCTCAGTCCGTATCTCGACGTAGCCACTGCCGCCCGTCTGCTCAAAGTGAGCGATCCCACCGCTCGCAAGGCGGTCGAGCGGCTGGTTGCCGCAGGCGCGTTGATCGAGGTGACGGGCCGGACGTGGGGACGGATCTACGAGTGCCGTCCGATCATGGACGTGTTGGAACGGGAGCTGCCGAGCGCGGGCTAGGGGCGGCTCTGAAGGCCCCCGTCTCGCCTGCGCGCCCGTCGTCCCCCCGCGGTGCTACGCTTCGTCCGCACGCCTCCGACGCCGCAAGGAGTCCGCATGACCCGACGCACGCGCTTCGCAGCGGCCGTCCTCGCCGCCGCGCTGGTGGCGGGCGCAGTCCCGGCCCTGCCGGCCTCGGCGTCCACGAAGCCGAGCGCCGTCGAGCCGGGCAAGCCGGACGCCGCGGAGCTGGTCGTGGGCTTCGAGCGCACGGCGTCCGCAGCGGTCGACGCCGCGACTGTGGCCGAGGGCGGTTCGGTCGCGCGCCGTTCGCCCCGGGGCACGCGCGCTCTCGTGCGCGCGAAGGATGCGCGCTCGGCGCGTCGCCTGCGCGAGCGGCTCGGGCGTGTCCGCGGGGTCCGCTACGTCGAGCCGGTCATCGAGTACCGGGCGACGCTCACGCCGACCGACCCGCACTACGCGGACCAGTGGGGCCTGCCGCGCATCGGCGCGCCGGCGGCGTGGGACGTCACGCTCGGCGGCGCCGGCGTCAAGATCGCGATCGTCGACACCGGGGTGGACCTCGAGCACCCCGAGTTCGCGGGGCGCATCGACACCGTGAACGACTACGACTTCGTGAACCGCGACTGGAACGCTGACGACGACGAGGGCCACGGCACGCACGTGGCGGGCATCGCCGCGGGCGGCATCAACAACGGCGTCGAGGGCTGCGGCGTCGCGCCGGCGTGCACGATCCTGCCGGTCAAGGTGCTCGACAAGTCCGGCTCGGGCAGCAACGCCGGGGTCGCGGATGGCATCGAGTGGGCGGCCGACCACGGGGCCGACGTGATCAACCTCTCCCTCGGCTCGCGCTACTACAGCCAGGCGATTGCGGACGCGGTCGCATACGCGCAGTCGCAGCCGCGAGACGTGCTCGTCGTGGCTGCGGCAGGCAACGACGGCTCCACCGTCTCGTACCCGGGCAAGCTCGCCGGCGTTGTGACCGTGAGCGCCGCGAACAGCAGCGACGGCCTCGCGAGCTTCTCCAACCGCGGGCCGGAGGTCGACCTCGCCGCGCCGGGCGTGGACGTCTACTCGACGCTGCCGTGGCCTACGCAGGGCCAGTACTGGGACGGCACCTCCATGGCGTCGCCGTTCGTGGCGGGCGCTGCGGCGCTCGTGCGCTCGGAGATGCCGGCGCTGACCGCCGATCAGGTCGCGCAGGTGCTCTACGGGGCCGCCGACGACATCGGCGCGGCGGGCAAGGACGACAGCTTCGGCTACGGGATGCTGCGGGTCGATGCCGCGCTCGCCGGCCCGCCGAGCGGCGCGGACGCCTACGAGCCGGATGGTACCTTCGCGCAGGCCACGCCCGCCGCGTTCGACGTCGGGTACACGCACACCGCCGACCCGCTCGGCGACGCGGACTGGCACAGCTTCACCGCGGTCGCGGGCCACAGCTACCGCATCCGGACGATGGCGCTGATGGCGGGCGCGGATACCGTGGTGACGCTGTTCGAGGCGGACGGCAGCACCGAGATCACCGCCAGCGACGACGTCGACTACGACAACGGCGACCTGTCCTCGCTGGTCTCCTGGACGGCGACCGGGAGCGGCACCTTCTACTTCCGCAACGAGGACCTCTGGAGCGAGGGCGGCTCCTACCGGATCATGGTCAGCGACATCACCGCGCCGGCGGGCGACTCGTGGGAGCCCGACGACACGATGCCGACTGCGCGCGGCATCACCCTCGGTGTGCCGACGACGCACACCGCCTCTCCGATCGGCGAGTCGGACTTCATGTATCTCGACGCGACCGCCGGCAGCACGTACCACTTCTTCACCGACGAGCTCACGGACGCGGCCGACACCTACCTGTACCTGCGGAACGAGGACGGCAACAAGCTCGCTGAGCACGACGATCGCGACTACTACGGCGGCGACCTGTCCTCGGAGATCTACTGGACGGCCACGCGCACCGAGCGTCTCTACATCGAGAACCGGGACGTCTGGCGGGGCGGAGGCGACTATCGGCTGACGGTCGAGGACGTCACGGCGCCGCGCGACGCCTGGGAGCCCGACGACACCCTGCCGACCGCGCGGCGGATCACCCTCGGCGTGCCGGCGACGCACACCGCCGCGCCCGCCGGCGAGTCGGACTGCGCGTACTTCGACCAGGTCGTCGGCCACACCTACGCGGTGGAGACCACAGACTTGGTGGACGGGGCGGACACCTACATCTACGCCTACAGGAGCACCACCGGCCAGCCGTTCGTGCGCAACGATGACCGCGACGTCGACGGCGGCGACTACTCCTCGCGGATGGAGTGGACCGCCGACTACACGGGCCGCGTGTACGTGAAGAACCAGGACCGCTGGGAGGCGGGCGGCGGCTACACCCTGACGGCGACGGACCTGTCCTCGCCGACGGTCGACGTCGAGGCGCTCGCCGGCGTCGACCGCTACGGGACCGCGGCGCTCGTCTCGGCGAGCGCGTTCCCGACCGGGAGCGCCGCCGTGCTGATCGCGACCGGCGCGAACTATCCCGACGCGCTGGCCGCCGGCTCGCTCGCGGGCGCGTGGGATGCGCCGGTGCTGCTCGTGCCGTCGTCGGGCACGC
>VAUM01000078.1:5274-7114 GCA_005774595.1 Actinomycetota bacterium | reverse complement strand
CGGCACGGCGGTCGCCTCGTCCACGGCGAAGCGGAGTTCGACCGCCGTGCCGGCCGCCGCGTCGGCGGCCCCGTCGTCCGCGCCCAGGCGCTCCGCCGCCACGCGCCTCGTCTCCTCGCGGGCCGCCTCGCGTTCGGACTGCTTGCGCTCCCAGCGGCGCGGCATCGCGTCGCGCTTGCGGTTCGAGCCCCGTCCGTGCCTGCCCTGGTACGACATCGCGTCAGAACCCCGAGTAGATGAACGCCGCCGGCCCCTCGGGGCCGAGCACGGACACGACGAAGATCACGGCCGCGAGCGCGAGCCCCTGCCACGCCGGCTGGATGCGGCCGAACGTCGCGCGGGCGCGCTCGCGCCAGTCCTCGGGCACGAACTGCACGCCGATCGTCAGTGCGATGAGCGCCCACACCGGCCACGGGACGCGCACGGTCCCCAGCGACCCGAACGCGAAGAGGCGCCCGAGCACCGCGAAGGCGCCCGAGACCGAGTCGGCGCGGAAGAACACCCACGCGAACGTGACGAAGCCGAACGTGAGCAGCCACGCGAGCGGGGCGAACATCGGCCGCGCATCAGGGCCGCGGTACTCCTTGTAGAGCCGCTCGGCCGCCTGTCCGAGGCCGTGCAGCAGGCCCCAGATCACGAACGCCCACCCCGCGCCGTGCCACAGGCCGCCGAGCACCATCGTCACGACGAGGTTCACGTAGGTGCGCGCATGACCCTTCCGGTTGCCGCCGAGCGGGATGTAGAGGTAGTCGCGCAGGAAGTTCGACAGCGTGATGTGCCACTTCCGCCAGAACCGCTGGAGGCTGGCGGCCGAGTACGGCTGGGCGAAGTTCTGCGGCAGCTTGATGCCGAGCAGCAGCGCGATGCCGATGGCCATGTCGGTGTAACCCGAGAAGTCGCAGTAGATCTGCACCGAGTAGCCGAGGATCCCCGCGAGCGTCTCGACCGGCGAGTACAGGGCCGGCGTCGCGAACACCCCGTCGACGATGGTGCGCGCGAGGTAGTCGGCCACGAGCATCTTCTTCGCGAGCCCGCCGGCGATGAGCAGGAACGCCTGCGCGGCCATGACGTTGCGCGGGTCGCGCCGCTCCTGCAGCTGGGGCACGATCTCGCCGAGGCGCACCACCGGCCCCGCCGCCACGTACGGGAAGAACATCGTGAACACGGCGTAGTCGAGCACGCCGGGCGCCTCGGCGTCCCCACGGTAGACGTCGACCGCGGCGGCGATGCCCCGGAACGCGAGGAACGACAGGCCGACCGGCAGGACGATCTCGCCGACACCCCACGGCAGGTGCACGCCGACGGCGCCGAGCGCGGTCACCACCGTGCCGACGAAGAAGCCCGCGTACTTGAAGTACGCCAGCAGGCCGAGGTGCGCCGCTATCGACAGCGTCGCCAGGACCGCTCCGAGCCAGCTGCGCCTCCCGCGGCCGACGCCCAGCAGCAGCAGCCACCCCACCAGCGTGACGGCCGCGGCGCCGACGGCGAACCGCACGTCGAAGAAGGCGTAGAAGACGTAGCTCGCCGCCAGCATGAACAGCCGCCACGAGGTGCGCCCGGGGCACAGCAGCCACCCTCCCGCGAACGCCAGGAGGAAGAAGATGACGAACTCAGCTGTCGGGAAGAGCATCCACGCCGTCCCCCGCTAGCGGTCGCGCCGCGCAGCTGCGCGGCACGTCCCATGCGCATTCTAGACGCTCACCCCGCCGGGAGGCGACGGCACGCGGGCACGCGGAGCAGCGAGCGGCCGGTCAGCGGTGGTACGGCTCGCCTCTGGCGATGCGCGCAGCGCGGTAGACCTGCTCGAACAGCACCACGCGCGCCAGTTGGTGCGGCAGCG
>VAUM01000078.1:0-5264 GCA_005774595.1 Actinomycetota bacterium | reverse complement strand
GCCCCGCCCACGACGAACGCGACGTGGCTCACGCCGCCGGTCTTGAGTGCCTCGATCCGCTCCGCGAACGCCTCGCTCGACAGTTGCGCGCCACCGATCTCCAGCGCGATCACGTGCGCGCCCGCAGGCAGCGCGCGCAGGAGCGCGTCGCCCTCCTCGCGAAGCGCGCGCGCCTCGTCGCACGTCACGTCGCGGTCGGCGACCTCGACCTCGCGCACGTCGGCGTACGGGCGCAGGCGCTTCAGGTACTCGTCGGCCGCCTGACGCCACCAGCGCTCCTTCAGGCGCCCGACCGCGAGCACCGTGATCTTCACTGCGTGCGCGCCGAGTCCGAGCCGAGCGTGACGGTGATGGTGCGGCGCTCGTCCTTGCGCATGACGACCACGTCGAGCGGCTTGCCGATGCCGCCCTCGCGCACCTCGCCGAAGACGTCCTCGGAGGTCGCGACGTCACGGTCACCCACCTTGACGATCACGTCGCCGCGCGCCAGGCCGGCATCCTCGGCGGGCGAGCCGGCGACCACGAGCATGACGAGCGCGCCGCGCTCGGCCGCCAGACCGAGCGACGCGGCGCTCTCGGGCGTGACCGACTGCGTCTGCACGCCCATGTACGGGTGCTGCGCGCGGCCGGTGGCGATGAGCTGCTCGGCGACGTCGCGCGCGAAGTCGATAGGGATCGCGAACCCGATCCCCGCCGACTGCGCCGCGCCGTAGCTGCCCGTGGGCGACTCGATGAGCGTGTTGATGCCGATCACCCGGCCCGCCGCGTCGACGAGCGCGCCGCCCGAGTTGCCGGGGTTGATCGCCGCGTCGGTCTGGATGAGGTTGGTGTAGCGCGCGGCGCCACCGGCGTCGCCGGTGCGCTGCAGCGCCGAGATGATGCCGGTGGTCACGGTCTTCTCCAGCCCGAACGGGCTGCCGACCGCCATCACGAACTCCCCGACCTTCAGACCCGCGCTGCTGCCGAGGTCGGCGGCGGGCAGTCCGATGCGCTCGACCTTGATGACCGCGAGGTCCGTCAGCGGATCCGCCCCCACGACCTTCGCTTCGACCTCGTCCACGCCGATCGCCACGAAGATCCGGTCGGCTCCTTCGATGACGTGGTTGTTCGTGAGGACGTAGCCGTTGTCGCGGATGATGATCCCCGAGCCGTTGCCCGCCTGCTGGTAGCCGCGCCTGCCGGTCATCCCGTTGACGACCATCTTCTGGACGCCGACGCTGACCACCGACGGCGTGACCTTGTCGGCCACGGCGACCGCCGCGTCCTCGCTGCCGTCCGTGCGCAGCGGCGCCGACACGGGGACACTCTCGGCGGCGTCCGCGCCGGCACCAGGGCCGGACCCACCGTCCGCCTCCGCGGCCAGCGAGCGGAACGCCCACAGCGCGACGCCGGCGACGAGCGCGCCTCCGACGAGCGCGCCGATCATCGCCGCGACGACCACCGCGCAGCCCGACCAGCGCCGCACCTTCGCGGGCTCCTCGCAGGGCTCCTCCGAGTCGCCGGCGTAGTCGCACACCGGCAGCGGGCCGGCGTCCGGTGACGGAGTCACGTGCAGAGCGGGCGCGGCGTAGTAGCCGGGCGGCTGTGCGGGCGCGGGCGGCTGCGGGGCGGCGCCCTCCGGAGCAGCGGTCTCATCGGTCATCGCAGGTCACCTCGTTGCTCGGCGAAGGCCTCTCGCGCCCCGAGGATACCGCCGGCCGGCTCGCCGCGGCGCCGCGCTCCACCGCTTCTCCACGGCGCGGCCCTGGCACCCCGGCTATCCGGCCGGCGCCCCGAGCAATGCGAGCAGCGGTCCTCCGAACGCACCGAGCGCCAGCGTCGCGAGCGCGCACGCCCGCAGCGCGATCGCGCTCTCCCACGAGCGCGCCGCCGGCTCGCGCTCGGCGGCAGCCGGAGCGAGGAACGCGGGGCGCAGCACGCGGAAGTAGTAGCCCGCGGACACCGCGCTCATCGCCAGCGCGAGCACGACGAGCGCGACCTGCCCGGCACCGTACGCGGTGGAGAACAGGTACAGCTTCCCGAAGAAGCCCCACAGCGGCGGGACACCCACGAGCGACAGCAGCCACGCGGCCAGCGCCCACGCGGCCCACGGGCGCCGCGTGACGAGCCCGCTCAAGTCGCCGAGCGTGCTCCCCTCCTCAGCGGCGAGCAGCATCACCGCCATCGACGGGACGGCGTAGGCCACCGCGTACAGCACGGTGACGCCGGCCGCGGTGGCGCCCGCCGCGATGCCGAGCAACAGGTAGCCGCTGTGGGCGATGCCCGAGTACGCCATCAGCCGGCGCAGGTCGCTCTGCGGGTAGGCCGCGAGGTTGCCGAGCAGCATGGACGCGGCCGCCGCGATCGCGAACACCGCGCCGAGACCCGCCGACTGCGGGACGAGGACCGCGGCCAGGCGGACCAGCGCGACCGTGCCGGCGACCTTTGGCACGGTCGAGACGAACGCGACCGAGGCCGCGGGCGCACCGGCGTAGGCGTCGGGAGCCCAGAAGTGGAACGGCGCCGCCGACAGCTTGGCGAAGACGCCCGAGACCGCCATGACGGCGCCCACGATGCCCAACATGCCGGCGCGCGACAGGTCGATCTCCGCGTACAGCGAGGTGCCGGACGCGCCGAACAGCAGCGAGAGGCCGTAGAGCGTCACCAGCCCGGTGAGCATCGAGAGCAGGAAGTACTTGAGCGCACCTTCGAGCGCGGCCGCGTCGCGACGGCGGTAGCCCATGAGCACGTACGCGGGCATCGTCGACAGCTCCGCGGCGAGGAAGAACGTCACCAGGTCGGCCGCCGCCGCGAGCAGCATCGCGCCGCCCGCCGACAGCAGCGCCTGCGCGACCGCGACGCTGCGCGGCTCGCCGGGCATGCCGCGACCCGCGAGCCAGATGCACCACACCGCCGTCAGCGCACCGACCGCGGCGCGCCCGAACAGCGCCGTGCCCTCGAACGCGAGCATGCCGCCCAGCGCCGTCCCGCCGGCCGGCACGAGCAGCGCCGCGACGCCGGCCGCGGCGGCCACACCGGCGCCGATCCACGCGGTCGTGCGCCCCGCCCCGGGCAGGCGCCCGGTGAACAGCGCGGCGCACGCGCCGACGAGCAGCAGCAGCTCGGGAGCCAGATGTCGCAGCAGCGCCACGCTCACGCCCCCATCGCCGCGAGCAGCGCGCGGACCGCCGGGTCGACGAAGCGCAGCAGCGAGTCCCACCACACGCCGACCACGAGCGTCAGCGCGACGAGCGGCACCACGTACGCCACCTCGAACGGCGTCACGTCCGAGATGCCGGCGACCTTCGCCGACGGCGTACCGAACACGGTGCGCTGCAGCATCCAGAGCATGTAGGCCGCCGCAAGCAGCACGCCCACACCGGCGAGCACGACCAGACCCGGCCAGATCGCCGACTCCCACGCGCCCACCAGCGAGAGGAACTCGCCGACGAATCCCGACAGGCCCGGCAGCCCCAGCGACGCGAACGACGCGAAGGCGAGCAGGCCGGCGTAGACCGGCACCTTCGCCGACAGCCCCGACAGCTCGGTGATCTCGCGCGTGTGGGCGCGCTCGTAGACCATGCCGACCAGCAGGAACAGTAGGCCGGTGACGATGCCGTGGCTGAAGTTGACCGCCATGGCTCCGTCGATGCCGACGGGGTTCAGCGATGCGATGCCGAGCATCACGAAGCCCATGTGCGAGACCGACGAGTACGCCACGAGCTTCTTCAGATCCTTCTGCGCGAACGCCACCGCCGCGCCGTAGACGATCGAGATGACGGCGAGCGTGGCGAGGACCCACTGCCACGCGTGCGCCGCGCCCGGCAGCATCGGCAGGGACACGCGCAGGAAGCCGTATGTGCCCATCTTCAGCAGGATGCCCGCGAGCAGTACGGACGCGGCGGTGGGCGCCTCGACGTGCGCGTCCGGAAGCCACGTGTGCAGCGGGAACACCGGCACCTTGACGGCGAACCCGAGGAAGAACGCGGCGAACACCCAGAACTGGAACTGCGGCCCCATGCCCCGGCCCGCGTTCGTGGCGAGCACGGCCATGTCGAACGTGCCGCCGTCCGGATGCAGGTACATCGCGATGATGCCGACGAGCATGAACACCGAGCCGGCCAGCGTGTACAGGAAGAACTTCAGGGCCGCGTAGTCGCGCCGCGGGCCGCCCCACCACGCGATCAGGAAGTACATGGGCACGAGCACGAGCTCCCAGAACACGTAGAACAGCACGAAGTCCAGCGCGGCGAACACGCCGTTCATCCCGACGGCCAGCAGCATGAGCATCGCGAAGTACGACTGCGCCCGCTCGGTGACCTTCCACGACGCGAGCACGGCGATGAAGGTGAGCAGCGCCGACAGGAAGACCATCGGAGCGGAGATGCCGTCGACGCCGAGGTGGTACCGGATGCCGAACTGCGGCACCCACGAGATGCTCTCGACGAACTGGTGGCTCGACAGGTTCGGCTCGAACAGCACGAGCAGGCCGGACGCCATCAGCAGCACGGTGCCCGAGAACGCGGCCGCGACCCCGCGGGCGAACGGCGCGCGCGCCCGTGGTAGGAGCGCGCATACCACCGCGCCCGCGAGCGGCATGAAGACGATGGCTGTGAGCAGGGGGAACGTCACGGCGTACCGACTCCCTTCACGACGAGTGCCAGCAGCACGAGCAACAGCAGCGCGCCGACGGCGAACTTCTGGTAGTACGCGAGCCGGCCGGTCTGGAGGCGGCGCAACCGCTCGCCGGCCGCCCGGATCGCGGACGCGGCCCCGTTCACCGCGCCGTCGATGACGCGCCCGTCGAACCGCGCGCTGGCGCCGGACAGGCGCGCCCACGCGCGGCCGGCGCCGTTCACCGCCCCGTCGACCACGCTGCCGTCGAACGCCGCGAGCCGGTCCGCGAGCCGCGCGAACGGCCTCACGAGCAGCGCGTCGTAGGTAAGGTCGAAGTAGAAGCGCTGCTCGACGACGTGGTAGACATTGCCCAGCCTGCGCTTGAGCCGCGTCGTGTTGAGCACCGCCGACGTGCGCCCGTACGCCCACCACCCGACGAGCAGCCCCGCGGCTGCGGCGCCCACCGACGGCCCGTACACCGCCGGCTGCGGCCACTCGCCCGCATGCCCGAGCAGCCGCGCGAACGCGACCGAGCCGAAGCCGCCGACCGCGGTGACGGCGGCGAGCACCGCCATCGGCGCGAGCATGAGCGCGTTGCCCTCGTGCGCATGCTCGGTGCGCCGGAAGCCGGTGAACACGCGGAACCAGAGCCGCGCGACGTACAGGGC
>VAUM01000077.1 GCA_005774595.1 Actinomycetota bacterium | reverse complement strand
CGGGCCTCGACATACGCAGGAGGCCGGACATGTTCGAGGACGCCGACGGCACGTACGGCCACGGCCGCCCCGCGGTCTTCCTCGACCGGGACGGCGTCCTGAACGTCGACCACGGCTTCGTCAGCACTCCGGAGCGCTGGGAGTGGGTCTGCGACGCCCCCGCGGCGGTCGCCGAGCTGAACGCCCTCGGCTACCTGGTGGTGGTGGCGACCAACCAGTCCGGCATCGGGCGCGGCCACTTCTCCGAGAAAGACTTCGCTGGCATCACCGCGTGGATGCGCGAGCGGCTGGCCGATCACGGCGCCACGGTCGACGCCGTCTACCACTGCCCGCACCATCCCACCGAGGCGATCGGTGCGTACCGCCGTGACTGCGAGTGCCGCAAGCCGCGCCCGGGGATGCTGCTCGCGGCCATCGCCGACTTGGGGATCGACGCTTCCGCGAGCTACCTGATCGGCGACTCCGGCCGTGACATCGAGGCGGCCGAGGCCGCCGGCGTGACGGGCTTGCACTTCGAGGGCGGAAGCCTGCTCGCGTTCGTGCGCGAGAACGTCCCGCGCCCACCCCTCTGAGCCGCGGACCGTCGCGCTCATCGCGCGCCCCCGACCATCTCGGTGACAGCATCGACGACGCGCGCGACCTGCGCATCGGTCAGCGCGGGGAACATCGGCAGCGAGATCTCGCGGGCGTAGTACGCCTCGGCGGCCGGGAAGTCACCGGGTCCGTGCCCGTACCGGTCGCGATAGACCGGCATCAGGTGGACCGGCACGTAGTGGACCTGGACGAGGATGCCGCGTGCGTGCAGGCCGTCGTACACCGCGCGGCGGCGCTCGGCGGGCACACGCAGCGGGTAGAGATGCCAGCTGGAGATCGCGCCGGGCGTCTCGGCCGGCACGTCGACGCCCGGCAGTCCGGCGAAGGCCTCGTCGTATGCGGCCTTGATCTCGCGGCGCCGCGCCACCCACGCGTCGAGCTTGCGCAGCTGGGAGGTACCGAGCGCGCACTGGAGGTCGGTGATGCGGAAGTTGTGCCCGAGCTCGCCGACCTCGTAGTACCAGCCGCCGTCTTCCTCGCCGCGGAAGCGCTGGCGCGCCGGGTCGGCGACGATGCCGTGGTGGCGCAGCGTGCGCAGGCGCTCCGCCAGCGCGTCGTCGTTGGTGAGCACCGCTCCGCCCTCGCCGGTCGTGACGTGTTTGACGGGGTGGAACGAGAACACGGTCATGTCCGCGTGCTCGCACGAGCCGACCGACCTTCCCAGGTGCTCCGCGCCGAGCGCATGGCAGGCGTCCTCGATCACGACGGCGCCGGCGCGGCGCGCCACCTCGGCGATGCGGTCGGTGTCGCACGGGTGCCCCGCGTAGTGCACGGGTACGACCGCGCGCGTGCGCTCGGTGACGCGGCTTGCGAGGTCCGCCGCATCCATGCAGCCGGTATCCGGGCGGACATCCGCGAACCGCGCCTCGGCGCCGGCGTACAGCGCGCAGTTGGCCGACGCCGCGAATGTCAGCGGCGACGTGACGACCTCGTCGCCGGGGCCGATGCCGGCCGCGAGGCACGCGAGGTGCAGAGCGGCGGTGCCGTTGCAGACCGCGACCGCTTGCGCGGCGCCGCAACGCTGCGCCAGCGCATCCTCGAACTCCTCGACGCACGGGCCTTGCGTCAATCGGTCGCTGCGCAGGGCGGCCGTGACCGCGGCGACGTCGTCGTCATCGACCCATTGCCGCCCGTACGGGATCGGCTCGTTGTCGGCCGCGCGGCTCACAGCGTGTCCAGCATCTCCCGCATCTGCTCGACCGAGAGCCACTCCGTGTTCGCATCCGACGTGTACGCGAACCCGTCGTCCGCCGGGCGCCCGCCCTCGGTGCGCATCGTCGCGGTCCACCAATGGAACTCGGGCTCGATGACGTAGTGGCGGTCGTACTCGATCGTGTGGCGCGCGTCGTCCTCCGAGATGAGCGTCTCGTGGAGCTTCTCGCCCGGACGGATGCCCACGACCTCGCGCCGGCATCCCGGAGCGACGGCCTCGGCGAGGTCCGTGACGCGCATGCTCGGGATCTTCGGCACGTACAGCTCGCCGCCGCTCATGTCCTCGATGCACCGGAGCACGAAGTCGACGCCCTGCTGGAGCGTGATCCAGAAGCGCGTCATCCGCTCGTCGGTGATGGGCACGACGCCGTTGGCGGCGCACTCGCGGAAGAACGGGATGACCGAGCCGCGCGAGCCCATGACGTTGCCGTAGCGAACGACCGCGAAGCGCGTCTCGCGGTATCCGGAGTACGAGTTGCCTGCCACGAACAGCTTGTCCGAGCACAACTTCGTCGCGCCGTAGAGGTTGATCGGATTGGCGGCCTTGTCGGTCGACAGCGCGAGCACCCGCTTGACGTCCCGGTCGATGGCCGCGTCGATGATGTTCTGCGCGCCGAGGACGTTCGTCTTCACGGCCTCGAACGGGTTGTACTCGGCCGCGGGCACCTGCTTGAGGGCTGCGGCGTGGATGACGACGTCGATGCCGTCGAAGGCGCGCGAGAGCCGGTCGCGGTCGCGCACGTCGCCGATGAAGTAGCGGATCGCCGGGTAGCGGTCCATCGGGAACGTCTGCGCCATCTCCCACTGCTTGAGTTCGTCGCGGCTGAAGATGACGAGACGCTCGGGCGAACACCGCTCGAGCAGCGTCTGCGCGCAACGCTTGCCGAAGGACCCGGTGCCTCCGGTGATCAGGATGTTCGCGCCGTTCAGGTCCATGCTCACGCAACTCACTCCTCGTCGTCGACGACACCGCCCGCGAGCGGCTCGCCGCTGGGCACGTACACGGGCAGACCGGGGGCGGCCGCCTCGAACGCGGCCAGCATCTCGGCGAACTCGGCCTTGGCGGGGTCGAGGCAGATGACGCCGCACCGCGCGCCGGCGGCCGCCACACCGGCGGCGTCAGTGAGCGGGACGCCGAGCATGACGTCGCGGTCGACGTATGTGCCCGCGTGCCGCACCACGCACACGATCTCGGCAGGGGTCTCGGGCGCGACGATGATCGCGATCTCCGCGAGCTCGTTGGCGCCGAGAAGCGCGATGCGCGGGTGTCCCGCCTCGGCGATGCGCGCCAGGCCGGCCGAGACGGTCTGCCGTGCCTGACGGTAGAAGTCGATTGTGTTGACGGTCCACTGCATCGCGAGCGTGGCCTTGTGCGCGGCGCCGCGTTTGGTGAGGTGATAGCTGATGGTGCGGTTGTTGTCGCCGCGGATCTTGACCAGCCCCTTGCGCACGAGCGCATGCACGAGCGAGTTCGCGATGCCGAGCGCCACGCCGAGCGACGATGCGAGCTCACGCTGTGAGACGTTCGGGTTGCGCTCGATCTCCTCGAGCGCACGCATGCTGCGGTAGTCGTCGGTGTCGACGGGCGCGGCGCCGCGCTTCTCGGCCATGGGACGGGTCTCCGGAGTCGCTTGAGGCCCCGCGGGGCCGCGGGACTGTTCATTGCGTGAACATACTGCGACGCGCAAGCGCAGCGCGTCAAGGCGAGGGGGTCGCGAGGCCGCGGGCGCGGCCCTCTCGCGGCGCTACGGCAGGACCGTGAGCTCCCTGGCGAACGACGGCTTGTAGACCGCCAGCCTCCGGTCGAAGCTCAGCACCGTGTCGCATCGCAGCGTCTCGCACGCGGCGAGCAGCGTGCAGTCGGCGAAGCACAGCCCGACATCCGAGTACGCTCGGTCGATGTCACGCGCGTGCCCGATCAGGTCCTGGTCCGCCGGCACGAGCTCTATCCCCGAGCGCATGAACGCATCCCAGAACACGCGCTGGTGATGGACCCCCGCCCGGCGCAGGATGAATCCCATGGTCTCGGCGAGGATCGAGACCGGCACGCGCATGTGCCGCCCGCGATACGCAGTCAATGCCGTCGCGGCATCCGCTCGCCTCCCGTCTCCCGGAACCGCGCCGGCGATGAGGACCGAGGAGTCAATCAGCAGTGTCCGCAAGCCCGTTCTCCCGTTCGAAGAGGCCGCCCGGCGCGTAGTAGTCGTCGAGCACCTCGTCGACACTCATCGAGCTGTCCGCGGGGAACTCGAGCCCCTCGCCGTCGAGACACCCGATGAGCGCTTCGATCCCGACGACCCCCTTCTCGGCGTGCCGCTGCGTCTTGTACTCCGCGACCGCCTCCCGCACCACCTCGGCCATCGACACGCCGCGTTCGCCCGCCTCGCGAACGAGATAGCGGTGCAGATCGTCCGGGAGGTAGATCATCGTCTTCTTCATGGCGCTCCGACCCTACGCCGCGGCGGCATATATGTCGACCATATATGTCACCGCGTCGTCAGCGACGGTGCGCCGCCGCTCACTCCCCCGTCATCCGCAGCATGAGCAGCACCGTGCGCCACGCGAGCCGGACATCCTCGGCGAGCACCCGCCAGCCGGACGCGTGCCGCACCAGGTCGATGTAGCGCAGGTCCGCCAGCAGCTCGTCGGCGGGCGTACGCGCGGTCCCCTTGAGCAACTGCGCGGGCCCGGTGAGCCCCGCCCGGATGACCGTGCGGCGCTCGCTGCCCTGAGCGCGGCGCTCGGCCTCGTACTCCGCGGGCGGCTTCGGCCGCGGGCCGACGAGCGACATCGCGCCGCCGAGGATCACCAGCAGCTGCGGCAGCTCGTCGAGGCCGGTCTTCTTCAGCGCCCGGCCGACGGCCGTGAGGTTGCCCGGCTCGTTCTCCATCGCCTTGGGCACCGCGCCGTCCTCGCGTATCCGCGTGATCGCCGACGCGCGCAGGATGCGGAACTTGACCAGGCGGAACGGGCGGCCGGCCGAGATGCGCACCTCCGTGTAGAACGGCGCGCCCCGGTCCGCTGGCACGAGGAGCGCATCGAGCAGCTCGGCGACGACCACCACGAGCCACAGCGGCGAGGTGAGCAGCAGCACGGCGAGCGCGACGGCCACGTCGAACGCCACCTTCTGCCACGGCAGCCGGACCGGCTCGGCCGACTCGAGCCGCGCGATCTCGGCGCCCTGCCGTGGTGTCGCGCCCTCGATCACGCGGCGCCGCCTGCGACCTACTCGCCGAGGATCGCGCGCAGGCCCTCGCGCAGGCCCGGCCCGAGTCCCGGGTCGTCGAGCGCCAGCGCGACGTTGGCCTCCAGCCACGACTGCACGCTGCCGGTGTCGAACCCGCGGCATGCCAGCGTCACGGCGAACACGTCCTCGGTGGCGAGCGCCTCGCGGATCGCGTCGGTGAGCTGGATCTCGTCGCCGCGGCCCGGGGCGACATGCGGCAGCAGTTCCATGACCTTGGGGGTGAGCAGGTAGCGTCCGAAGATGGCGAGGTTCGTCGGCGCCTCGTTGGCCGGCGGCTTCTCGACCAGGTCGGTGAGCTTGAACACGCCCGGCTCGATCTCCTCGCCTGCGATGACGCCGTAGCGGGAGACGAGGTGCGGCTCGACGGGCATGACCGCCACGACGGAGCCGCCGTACCGCTCGTGCACGTCGCGTAGGCGCGGGATGCACGAGCCGTCGGGCACGATCACGTCGCCGAGGAGCACGAGGAACGGCTCGCCGCCCGTGAACGGCGCGCCGCACAGCACCGCGTGGCCCAGGCCTTTCGGCCGCTTCTGGCGGACGTAGAACACGTCGGCCATCTCGGAGATGGCGCGCACCTCGCGCAGCTTCTCGGTGTTGCCGGCCCGCTCGAGTAGATCCTCGAGCTCCGCGGACCGGTCGAAGTGATCCTCGATGGCGCGCTTGCCGCGGCCGGTGACGATGAGAATCTCGTCTGCGCCGCCCGCGACGGCCTCTTCGATGACGTACTGGATGACCGGCTTGTCGACTACGGGCAGCATCTCCTTCGGCTGCGCCTTCGTCACGGGCAGGAACCTGGTGCCCAGCCCCGCGGCCGGGACGATCGCCTTCATCGGTCGGATGCGCCTCCTGTCACAGACTCGCGAGTACCTCGCCGGCGGCCGCGACGAACGAGTCGATCTCCTCGTCGGTGTGAGCGAGGGAGACGAACGTCGCCTCGAACTGGCTCGGAGCCAGCCAGAAGCCGCGGTCGAGCATACCGCGGAAGTACGCGGCGTACCGCTCGGTGTCCGAAGTGGATGCGGTCGCCCAGTCGCGGACGTCGGCCTCGGTGAAGAACATGCACGACATCGAGCCGACGCGCGTGCAGCAGTTGATGAGGCCGGCGGACGACGCCGCCTTGCACAGGCCTCCGGCGAGCCGCCGTCCCTTGCGCTCGAGCTCCTCGTAGACGCCGGGCTTCGACAGCTCGGCGAGCGTGGCCAGGCCGGCCACCATCGCGACCGGGTTGCCCGACAGCGTGCCCGCCTGGTAGACGGGGCCGACCGGCGCGAGCTTGCTCATGATGTCGCGACGCCCGCCGAAGGCGCCCACCGGGAAGCCGCCGCCGATGATCTTGCCCATCGTGGTGAGGTCGGGCATGACGTCGTAGAGCTCCTGCGCGCCGCCGAGCGCCACCCGGAAGCCGCTGATCACCTCATCGAAGACGAGCAGCGCGCCGTAGGAGTCGCACAGCGCGCGAACGCCCTGGAGGAAGCCGTCGTACGGCGGGACGACGCCCATGTTGCCGGCGATCGGCTCGAGGATGACGCACGCGATCTCGTGCCCCTGCTCCTCGAAGCACGCGGCCACGGCGTCCAGATCGTTGTAGGGCAGCACGATCGTGTCGGCCGCGGCGCCCTTGGTCACGCCCGGTGTCGAGGGGATGCCGAGCGTGAGCAACCCGGATCCCGCGGCCACGAGCAGCGAGTCGCTGTGACCGTGATAGTTGCCGTCGAACTTGACGAGCTTCTCACGCCCGGTGAAGCCGCGTGCGAGCCGGATGGCGCTCATCGTCGCCTCGGTGCCGCTCGACACGAACCGCACCATCTCCACGCTCGGGACCGCGTCACAGACCGCCTCGGCCATCTCGACCTCGACGTGCGTCGGCGCGCCGTACGAGGTGCCACGTCCGAGCTGCTCGCGCACGGCCTCGAGCACGGGTTCCGGCGCGTGCCCGAGGATC
The DNA here is from genome assembly GCA_005774595.1 of Actinomycetota bacterium. Taxonomy (NCBI): domain Bacteria; kingdom Bacillati; phylum Actinomycetota; species Actinomycetota bacterium. The sequence continues at coordinate 140 of VAUM01000077.1, read as the reverse complement.
ATCGGCCCCCAGGATCCGACGAAGTCGACATAGTCGCGCCCATCGACATCGCGGATGTGCGAGCCGGACGCGCTCGCGACGAAGCGCGGCTCGATGCCGACCGACTTGTACGCGCGGACCGGGGAGTTGACTCCGCCGGG
>VAUM01000076.1 GCA_005774595.1 Actinomycetota bacterium | reverse complement strand
TGTCCAGCGCGTAGTTCGCCGGGTCGGCGTCGTACACCTGCGCGATGCCGAACGGATCGGCCGGGTTCACGTGGCAGAAATCGCACGCCTCGGCAGAACTCGAGCGCAGCAGGTACTGGCCGTCGATGTATCCCGCGCCGACGTCCTCGGCCTCGTGGATGGCGTGACACTGGTTGCAGTAGTTGGTCGTGTCGAGCCATCCCGTATGCGGGCTGACGCCCGCGGCCGGAACGCTCCAGCCGCTCGCGAGAGCGACGGCCGGCATCGCGAGCACGAACACCGCTAGAGCCACGAACAGAAGAGTCTTCTTCACTTGCATGCACCTCCTCCCCGTGAAAGGGATCCCTCACGTTCCGCATGCGGCGGCGAGAGGGCCGTGACTGTTTCCCTCTGGTGTGGATTGTCGGCGTTCATGCGCGATAAGGGAAGACCCTATCCGCGAACGGTTCGGACAAGGTGCTCGGCTCCCCGCGCGCCCGGAACGCGGAAGGGCCCGGGAGCTTTCGCGCTCCCGGGCCCTTCTCTTCGAGCCGTCCGTCACACCGTGGAGGGGCTTCCGTGACGACTAGAAGTTCGAACCGACCAAGCCGGCGTGGCAGTCGAGACAGACGGTGTCCATCTCCTCGCCGCCGTTGCCGTTCCCGTCGTACGTGTCGACCAGGAACTGGGCACCGGCGGTCAGGTGCGGCCAGCTGTTGGCCTGCACGAACCCACCACCGGAGTGGCAGTCACGGCAATCGGTCGAGGCCGACGACGCAGCCTGGACCCCCGCGGGCGTGTTGAGGTTCGCCGTCATGATGTGCGAGACCTCGTCGCCGTTGCCGTCATGGTTGTCCCAGCCCGTCACGTCGTTGTTGTCGTGACAGTCCGCGCAGAACTCGGTCTCGGTCGTGGCGGCGTCGAGGTCACCGATCGGGTCCTCCAGGAGGATGGCCGAGCCGGGGATGCAGTTGGCGCCGTGGACCGAGTGGCACGACAGGCAGGAGAAGTCGATGTTGTAGTCGAAGAGCGGGTCCGCCGTGCCGGCCGGATCCGCCGAGTCCGGAACATCGACGGCCGCGATCAGCGTGTGCTCGAAGCCGGTGTCCAGCGCGTAGTTCGCCGGGTCGGCGTCGTACACCTGCGCGATGCCGAACGGGTTGGCCGGGTTCACGTGGCACAAGTCGCACGCGCCGGCAGAGCTCGAGCGCAGCAGGTACTCGCCGTCGGGGTACGTGGCGTCCTCGGCCTCGTGGATGGCGTGGCACTGGTTGCAGTAGTTGGTCGTGTCGAGCCATCCCGTGTGCGGGCTGACGCCTGCGGTCGGCGCGGTCCAGCCGCTCGCCAGGGCGACGGCCGGCATCCCGAGCACGAAGAGTGCGAGAACCACGAACAGAAGGGTCTTCTTCACTTGCATGCACCTCCTCCCCGTGAAAGGGATCCCGGACGGGGCGCCCTCGCGGCCGTGTTCCGGCCGCCCGCCCCGTGGGGCCTTGCTACAGGGGCCCGGGGGCTTGTCGCCCTCGGGCCCCTGTCTTCAAGCGGTGCTCGCACCTTGAAGGTGGGGCTCCGACTAGAAGTTCGAACCGACCAAGCCGGCGTGGCAGTCGAGGCAGACCATGTCCATCTCGTTGCCGCCGTTGCCGTTCCCGTCGTACCCGTCGACCAGGAACTGCTGTCCGGTCGTGGAGTGCGGCCAGCTGTTGGCCTGCACGCCCGTACCGCCGGAGTGGCAGTCACGGCAGTCGGACGAAGCCGACGTTGCCGCGGCGTAGCCGCCCGGAGCGTTGAGGTTCGCGGTCATGATGTGCGTGACCTCGTCGCCGTTGCCGTCGTGGTTGTCCCAACCCGTGCGGTAGTTGTTGTCGTGGCAGTCCGCGCAGAACTCGGTCTCGGTCGTCGCGTCGTCGCCGTCGTCCAGCGGGTCGGCCAGCAGGATCGCCGAGCCGGGGATGCAGCCCGCGCCGTGGACAGAGTGGCACGACAGGCAGGTGAACGAGGCGAGGACGTAGTCGTCCAACGGGTCTGCCTCACCGACAGCGTCGCCCGAGTCCGGAACGGTCGCGGCAGCCAGCGTGTGCTCGTTGCCGTTGTCCAGCAGGTAGTTCGCCGGGTTGGCGTTGTACACCTGCGCGATGCCGAACGGATCGGCCGGGTTCACGTGGCAGAAGTTGCACGCGTCAGCAGAACTCGAGCGCAGCAGGTACTGGCCGTCGATGTATCCCGCGCCGACGTCCTCGGCCTCGTGGATGGCGTGACACTGGTTGCAGTAGTTGGTCGTGTCGAGCCATCCCGTATGCGGGCTGACGCCCGCGGCCGGAACGCTCCAGCCGCTCGCGAGAGCGACGGCCGGCATCGCGAGCACGAACACCGCGAGAGCCACGAACAGAAGGGTCTTCTTCACTTTGCAAGCACCTCCTTCCCGTGAAGGGATTCCGTGCCCGGCCGTTTCCGGCCGGGGTCGGAGATATCTCGTGGGCGATGTCGCCCGGACATCCGTGTCAACACGCACGCGCGAAGCGCAGCCGCACACGCGCACAAGCTTAAGTTAGGTTATCCGCCATGAGTTGTCCATACCTTGCGCATCACGCCTCCGCGAGCGGTCGATCGGCCTCTTCGCGGCGCCTGCGGGCGGCGCGCCACACGATCCAGACGACCAGCAGCAGGAGCACGAGCAGCGGCAGGCACCACAGGCACCACGGCCCGATCCACGTGCTCGGCTCGCCCAGCACTACGTTCGCACCCTTGCCGCCACCCGGGCGCAGGTTCGCCGGGATGTCGAAGCGTACGCGGACGACGCGATGGTTGAGCTGGTCGGTGACCAGATAGGTGTCGTTGCCTTCGTACGCGATGCCGGTCGGCCGGTAGAACGCGCCGCTGATGCTCTCCGTGTCGCCGATGAGCTGGATGCGCGTCCCGTCCGGGTTGCGCAGATCGAGCGCGTTGGCGAACGTGTCGACGATGACCAGCATGTCGTGCTCGTCGATCGCGATGCCGGCGGGTAGCTCGAACTGCGACTTGGCGCGGTCGTACATGTCGACCGGCGGCGTGCCCACGGTCGACAGCAGCCGCCCGCGGTCCGTGTAGTACTTCATCCGGCGGTTGAGCGAGTCGGTGACCACGATGGTCCCGGTGCTCAGGCGGGCGATGCCGTTGGGATGCGCGAAGTCCTCGGGCCGCTTGCCGAACCCGGCGCCCCACTCGCGCAGCTTCTTGCCCTCGAGGTCGTACACGCGCACGTTCTCGCGCGACGTGACGTACAGCTCGCCGTTGAGGATGCGCGGGATGAGCGGCGGGTTGTCCGGCTCGTAGAAGACCTGCTTGGTGACGGTCTTCATGTCCGGCGACATGATCACGAGCTGGCCGTGGGCGCCGTCGTTGCCCGAATCCGTGACGTAGATGCGCCCGTCCTCGCCGACGCACACGCCCACGGGGCAGTCGAGCTTGCCCTGGCCCCAGACGCCGCCGTGGTAGACGGCGACCTTGGCACCCTGCTTGGTGAGGCGGACGAGGTTGCGGGCCATGCCGTCCGTGACGATGAAGTCACCGTTCGGGGCGACCGCGACGTCGTGCGGGTTCTGGAAGCGCTCCTTGCTCGCCGGCCCGAAGCCGAAGTACTGGTCGATCTCCTCGACCTTGACCTTCGCGTCCGGGTCGGTGATCTCGACGTCCTTGGTGGGCGGGTTGACGACCTTCACGTAGAAGAACGCGAGCCCGCACAGCATGAGCAGCATGAGCACGAGTACGACGGCCAGCACGATCGTGCTGCGCGACTCGCGGTGCTCGTCGGAGCGGTCGCGCCGGACGACGCCGTCCGGCTCGGGCGTGTCGTAGATCGAGGGAGTGTCGCTCACTTGCCGCCTCCCGTCGCCTCGGCGGAGCCGCTGGCAGCGGCCGCCGGCTTGACGCCGAGGCGCTCGAGCGCGGCGCATGAGTACTCATAGTCGGGGACGTACCGGATCGACTGCTGGTACTTGGCGATGGCCAGCTCGCGCTTGCCGAGCTTCTCGAAGCACACGCCGAGGCGATAGAGAGTCGACGAGTCGAACGCGTTGATCTTCAGGACCTCCTCGTAAGCGTCGGCGGCCTTCTGCCACTGCTCCTCGGCCTGCAGCCAGACGCCGAGCTGCAGCCAGACATCCGGGTTCTTGGGCTGGCGCACGGACAGCGCCGTGAGCGACTTGATCGCCTTGTCATGGTTCCCGTGGCGCCAGTCGATCTCCGCGAGGCCCGTGATGGCGACCGCATCGTCCTTCTTGATCTTCAGCGCCGCGTTGAATTCCTTGCGAGCCTCGTCCTCCTGCTCGTTGACGAGCAGCGCGACGCCGAGGTTCGCGTGCGCACGCGCCGACTTGGGATTCTTGGCGACCACCTCGCGCAGCTCGACGATCTTCCACTCGACCTGGTTGGCCGGTGCGTCGGTGCGCCTCGGCCCGCTCGTCACGGACCACACGACGAAGGTCACGCCGACGAGCGTGAGCACCACCGACGCCATGACCGCGCGGCGCAACAGGCGGTTGAAGCGGCGGCGGCGGAGCACCTCGGGAGAGGGCTCGCTTGGCTCGGCCAGCCCCTGCGCTTCGGAAGCGTCGGGGGCGGGCGCGCCCTCAGGCGCGCGGGTGTCGTTCTCGGACATGGGTACTGATCCTTCCGGGGGAAAGGGTCTTCTTCGACGCGGCTAGTCGACCGAGCCGCGGACGTGACACCTGGCGCAGTATGTTGCCTTGTGGCACTCGAAGCAAGGCGACGCGCCCGTCTCGCGGACGATGTTGAAGTGCTGCTTCACCCACGGGGTGCCGGGCTTGGCCTGCTGGTGATGGCAGTTGTCGCAGAACTCGGTCTCGGAACTGGCGCCGATCTTGCCGTGGCAGTTGTCGCAGACCTTGGGCTTCGCGTGGCCCACGTCGCCGTGGTTCTTGGCGAAGTCCGTCGGGTGCGGCATCGTCAGGCCGTGGCAGCCGGAGCAGAACTTGTCGAGGTTGTGACAGGTCGCGCAGTACTCGCGGTCCTCGAGCGCCATGTCCGCGTGGCCCTTCGAGGCGCCCTTCTTCGCGTAGAAGCCCCGCTCGAGGTGGTTCGCCGGCTTCAGCTCGAAGTCGGCGGGGTGGCAGGCGCTGCACGCGCCGGGCGCCTCGTAGGTGACCGGCAGGGCGGCGACCTCGAGCTCCTCGGCGCCGGTGCCCTCTTCCGATGCCTCCTCCTCCACGGTCTTGGGCTGACCCTCGGCGACGGCTCCGGGGTTCTGCGTGTGGCACCGGAAGCACCACTTCATCTTCATGAAGTCGGCGTGCTTGCGATTCGGCTTGCCCGTCGTCGGGTCGGCCAGCGTCAGCTCGAAGTCCTCGGGGTGCGCCACACGGTTGTGGCAGATCGTGCAGCGGATGCCCTTGTCCTTGTGCGCCTTGTGGTCGATCAGCACGCCGTCGCTCGGGGTCGCGACGCGGTTCGGGCCGTGGCACTGCTCGCACTGCTCGGAGTCCATGTCCTTGCCGGAGACGGCGAGATGGGACTCGGCGTTGAGCGGCAGCTCGTAGCGCTTCGTGACCGTCAGGTAGACCTCGCCGAGCGACTTCGCCTTGTGCAGCACGAACTTGATGATGTTGCCGTCGGCGTAGCCGTGGCACGCCATGCACGAGATGTTGGCATGCGACGATGACTCGTACGCCAACACCGTGTCGTCCTGGACCTTGTGGCAGCTCTTGGAACAGAACCAGCGCGTCGAGGTGACGCCGAGAGCGAAGATGACGACGACGGCGAGCACGAGGACCGCCACGCCGGACCATATGATCGCCCGCGGACGGCGGACGGGGTCGGAGAATGCCGCGAGCGGCGAACGCTTGGTCACGGGCGGTTCCTTCGCGTCTTGTCGCTAGTACTTCACGCCGACCGGCGAGTGGCACTTGCGGCAGATGTAGTCCTTGCCCCAGTACTGGCCGCCGTAGGTCTGCATGTTGGGCCACTTGAGCATGGCACTGAACGGCGTGCCGTGCGGATTATGGCACGAACTCACGCAGGTCAACGGCTGGCCGGCGAGCGGGTCGTAGAAGACCGGGCGGACCGGATGGTTGTTGTAGCCCGGATCGTCGTAGCGATGCGGGGCGTGGCAGTTCAGGCAGATGTCCGGCGTGCGCTGCTGGAGCAGCGGGCCCCACTCGGAGCCGTGCGGCGTGTGGCAGTCGATGCACAACGTGTCGAAGTGCAGAGACGCGTCGTAGGACGCTTGGATCGCGGACCCATGACACTCGTAGCACATGTTGTTGTTCCGGGCCGTCAGCAGGGCCGGGTAGTCCGCCGCGTGCGGGTCGTGGCAGCCCTGGCAGTCCAGCTCCACCGTCCCGACCGGGTGATGGCTGGTCTTGACGAAGTCCTTCGCGATGCCGGGGTGGCAGTCGTAGCACAGCGGCGGCGTGTTCTTGTTCAGCAAGGGCATGTAGTTGGAGCCGTGCGGCTCGTGGCAGCCGGTGCAGTCGTCGTAGAGGAACGGGTTGTGCTGCACGGCCTTCAGCGACAGCGGCGCGACCGTCGGGTGGCAGGTGAAGCACAGGTCGCGCTGGTTGTCGACGAGGATGCCCCGCCAGTCGCTGCCGTGCGGGTCGTGGCAGTTGAGGCACCAGCGCTCCTGGACCGGCGGGTGCACCTGGGCGCGCGCGAGCTGGGCGCCGATCGGGTGGCAGGTCACGCACAGGTTGCGCTCGTCCATCGTGAGCAGCACGCGGTACTTCGCTGCGTGCGGGTCGTGGCACGCGGTGCAGTAGCCCTTCGCGAACGGGTTGTGCGTGTAGTCCGAGTTCATCTGCGGGCTCAGGTTGCCGTGGCACATCCAGCACAGCTCGGTCTCGGGCATGGTCAGCTCGGACTTCTCGCCCTTGACCTTGGCGCTCTGCTGCGAGACGAGCTCGCCGCCCTTGTGGCTGCCCGTCACGCCCGCGACGCCGTCCCAGGCCCAGAGCACGAACTTCAGCGGCAGCCACTCCATGCGGATGCGCGTCTGCTGGAACGTCCTGTAGCCGCCGGCGCGGACCGTGTACTCGATCTCCTTGCCGTGAGGGGTGTGACAGACGGTGCACTCCTTCTTCAGGAAGGGGTCGTGCACGGCCGGCCAGGTGAGTTCGGGGATGAGCTCGGTGTGGCACTGGAGGCACTCGAGGTTGCGCGCGATGAAGCGGACGGTGTCCGGGTCGCGGTTGACCCAGACGTCGACCGTGGT
>VAUM01000075.1 GCA_005774595.1 Actinomycetota bacterium | reverse complement strand
CATGGACTACGTGAAGCGCTTCGGCGCCCCCGTGCTCGCCCACTGCGAGGACGCAGGGCTCGCCGGCAGGGGCGTCGTCAACGAGGGCGTCGTCTCGACGCGCCTCGGCCTGCCCGGCTGGCCCGCGGCCGCCGAGGAGGTCTGCGTCGCACGCGACATCCGCCTGGCCGAGCTCACGGGCTGCCGGCTGCACGTACAGCACGTGTCGACCGCGGGCTCGGTCGAGCTCGTCCGCGCGGCCAAGGCGCGAGGGGTCGCGGTGACCTGCGAGGTCACGCCTCACCACCTGTTCCTCACCGAGGACGCGCTGCTCAAGCGCGGCTACGACACGGCCCTGAAGATGAACCCTCCGCTTCGCACGGCTGCCGATACTGAAGCGCTGCTCGCGGGCCTGCTCGACGGCACGGTCGACGCCATCGCCACCGACCACGCCCCGCACGCGCCGCATGAGAAGGAGCTCGAGTTCGAACTCGCGCCGTTCGGCACCACAGGGCTCGAGACCGCGCTGCCGCTCGTCGCGACGCGGCTCGTCGCGACGAAGAAGGCCACGTGGGCCCAGGTTGCGCAGTGGATGTGCCACGGCCCGCGCGCCGCGGCGGGCCTGCCGGGCGTGACGATCGCCGCGGGACAGGTCGCCGACCTGACGGTCGTCGACCCGGACGCTCAGGTGAAGGTCGAGGCCGATGCGTTCGAGAGCCGCTCGCGCAACTCGGCGTTCCTCGGCGAGGAGCTGACCGGCGCGGCGAGCGACGTGCTCGTCGGCGGGTACTTCGTACTGCGCGACAAAGAGGTGGTCTGACCGTGGCGCACGCCCGGCGGGCGCTGCTCGCACTCGAGGACGGCACCGTCCTGCGCGGGCTTGCGTGCGGCGCGTCCGGCACCAGCACGGGCGAGGTCGTGTTCAACACGTCCATGTGCGGCTACGAGGAGGTCCTGACCGACCCCTCGTACGCGGGGCAGATCGTGACGATGACCCAGCCGCACATAGGCAACTACGGCACCAACGCCGCCGACATGGAGTCGCGCGGCACGTTCGTGCGCGGGTTCGTCGTGCGTGAGATGTCCGACGTGGCATCGAACTGGCGCAGCGAGGAGCCCCTGCGCGACTTCCTCGAGCGGCTCGGCGTCGTCGCGATCGAGGGCGTGGACACGCGCATGCTGACCCGACGCATCCGTGAGGGCGGCGCGATGCGCGCGGCGATCTCCACCGAGGTGCTCGACGCCGACGCGCTCGTCGCCCGCGCACGCGCGGTCGCGCCGATGGCGGGCAGCGACTTCGTGCGCGAGGTCGCGGTGACCGCGCCCTACGTCTGGGGGACCGAGGCGCCCGACGGCGCCGATCTGCCCGCGGACACCGGGGTGCTGCCGGTGCGGCCGCGCTTCCGGGTGGTGGCGTTCGACTCGGGCATCAAGTACAACATCCTGCGCCGCCTGGCCGAGGAGGGCTGCGAAGTCACGCTCGTGCCGCCGACCGCGTCCGCCGACGAGGTGCTGGCGATGAGCCCCGACGGGCTGTTCATGGCGAACGGTCCCGGCGACCCGGCCGCGGTCGAGTACCTGTACTCGACGATCCGCTCGCTCATCGGGGCGCGCCCGCTGTTCGGCATCTGCCTCGGGCATCAGATGCTCTCGCTCGCGGCCGGCGCGTCGACCTACAAGCTCAAGTACGGGCACCGCGGCGGCAACCAGCCCGTGAAGAACCTGCTCACCGGCAAAGTCGAGATCACGAGCCAGAACCACGGCTTCTGCGTGGACTTCGCCTCGATCGGGCCGCTCGTGCCGGAGCTGTCCGAAGGGCTCGCGCACGAGGCGGGTGACCTGGGCGCGTGGGTGCGCGCCGGTGTGGCGCCGGTGGTGCGTTCCGACGCCTGCGGTCCGGTCCAGCTCACGCACGTGAACCTCAACGACATGACGGTCGAGGGCATCCGCCTGCTGGAGCAGCCGGCGTTCTCGGTCCAGTACCACCCGGAAGCCGCGCCGGGGCCGCACGACGCGCGGTACCTGTTCGGCGAGTTCACGCGACTGATGGACGCTACCGGCACCCGCGCTTCGGCCGCGGGCGGCGAAGGGTAGGACATGGGCATCCGCACCGTTCTCGTCCACACGGCGGTCGGCTCCCCGGAGGCGACGCTGGTCGTCGCGGCCGCCAGGGGGCTCGCCGGGCTCGGCGTGAAGAAGATCGTCTTCGCATGCGTGCTCGACGCATCGGGCCTCGAGGGCCCGGTCATCATGGCGAAGGTCGACCGGACGATGGCGGACCTGCGCGGGCTCGCCGCTCCGCTCGAGGGGGCCGGGCTCGAGGTGGAGTGCAGGGTGCCGACGGGCGAGGCGGAGCACGAGTTGCTCTCGATCTCCGCGGAGGACGGCGTGGACGCGATCCTGAGCGGCACGCATGGGAAGTCGAGCGTTGAGCGGCTGTTGATCGGCTCGGTCTCCGAGGCGCTGTGCGCGCAGGCGAGCGTCCCGAACGTCGTGGTGCGTTTCGACCACATGCGGGAGGCGGAGGACCCGTCCCGGCTGCTGTCCGGCTTCGCGGAGCGCCTGCTCGTGCCCACGGACTTCTCGGACGCCGCGGACCGCGCTCTCGACGCTGCGATCGAGTTCGCCGCGCGCGCGGACGGACGCGTCATCCTGGCGCACGTGGGCACGACGCGCGACGCGGGCGCCCGGCTGCGCGAACGCTCGGAGCGCGGCGCCGCCGAGGGCGTGGACGCGGTCTACGTGATGCGCGAGGGTGGTGTCGCGGAGACGCTTCTCACCGAAGCGGCCGAGCAGGGTGCGACGGGCATCGTGATGGGGACCCGCGGCGTCGGCAGCGCGTGGGGCGAGCTGGTCCTCGGCAGCCTGTCTCTGACGCTGCTCCGCGAGGCCGACGTGCCGCTGATGATCGTGCCGTAGGAGAGGGAGCGACGCCTTGCCGAGGCGCGACGACATACGCAAGATCCTGGTGATCGGCTCGGGGCCGATCGTGATCGGGCAGGCGTGCGAGTTCGACTACTCGGGCGCGCAGGCGTGCAAGGTGCTGCGCGAGGACGGCTACGAGGTCGTGCTCGTGAACAGCAACCCCGCCACGATCATGACCGACCCGGAGATGGCGCACCGCACCTACGTGGAGCCGGTGACACCCGAGTTCGTCGCCAAGGTCATCGAGCGCGAGCGCCCCGACGCACTGCTGCCGACCCTCGGCGGCCAGACGGGCCTGAACTGCGCGGTGGCGCTGGCCGACGCGGGCATCCTGGACGAGTACGGCGTCGAGCTCATCGGCGCGGACCGCGATGCGATCAAGAAGGGCGAGGACCGCAAGCTGTTCGCCGAGGCGATGGCGCGCATCGGGCTCGACGTGCCGCGCAGCGCGTACGCGTACACCGTCGGCGACGCGGAGGAGGCCGCCCGCGGCCTCGGGTTCCCGCTCGTCGTGCGTCCCTCCTTCACGATGGGCGGGGCGGGCGGCGGCATCGCGTACAACCTCGAGGATCTGCGCGAGGTCGTGGCCGCGGGCGTGGCGCTCTCGCCCATCGGCGAGGTCTTGGTCGAGGAGTCGGTGATCGGCTGGAAAGAGTACGAGATGGAGGTCATGCGCGACCGCAACGACAACGCGGTCATCGTGTGCTCCATCGAGAACTTCGACGCGATGGGCGTGCACACCGGCGACTCGATCACGGTCGCGCCGGCCCAGACGCTCACGGACCGCGAGTACCAGGTCATGCGCGACGCCTCGATCGCGATCCTGCGCGAGATCGGCGTCGAGACGGGCGGCAGCAACGTCCAGTTCGCTGTGAATCCCGCCGACGGGCGCCTCACCGTCATAGAGATGAACCCGCGCGTGTCGCGCTCATCGGCGCTCGCGAGCAAGGCGACCGGCTTCCCCATCGCCAAGATCGCCGCGAAGCTCGCGGTCGGCTACACGCTCGACGAGATCCCGAACGACATCACCGAGAAGACCCCGGCGTGCTTCGAGCCGTCGATCGACTACTGCGTGGTAAAGGTGCCGCGGTGGGCGTTCGAGAAGTTCCGCGGCACCGATGAGACGCTCACCACGCGTATGAAGTCGGTGGGCGAGGCGATGGCCATCGGGCGCACCTTCGAGGAGGCGCTCGGCAAGGCGATGCGCTCGCTGGAGAACGGCCGAGGCGGGCTGGGCGCCGACGGCAAGGACGCGTTCGACGAGACGCACTTCGAGCACCGGCTCTCGACGCCGAACGAGCAGCGTGCCTTCTACCTCGCCGAGGCCCTGCGCCGCGGTCGGGATGCCGGTGAGCTGCACGAGATCACCCGCATCGACCCGTGGTTCATCGACCGCATGCGGCGCGCGGTCGCGGTCGAGGCCGAGGTGGCCGCCACGGCGCCGCACGACATCGACGAGCCTCTGATGCGCCGCGCCAAGCAGGCGGGGATCTCCGATGTCCAGATCGCGCACCTCACGCGCAGCACGCCCGCCGAGGCGCGTGCGTGGCGGCTCGGCCTCGGCGTGAAGGCGACGTTCAAGGCGGTCGACACGTGCGCCGCCGAGTTCGAGGCGTACACGCCGTACTACTACAAGACCTACGAGACCGAGGACGAGGTCCGCGGTACCGACAAGCCGCGCGCGATGATCCTCGGCGCCGGCCCCAACCGCATCGGGCAGGGCATCGAGTTCGACTACTGCTGCGTGCACGCCGCCTACGCGCTGCGCGACCTGGGCTACGAGACCATCATGGTCAACTGCAACCCGGAGACCGTCTCGACCGACTACGACACGTCCGACGTGCTCTTCTTCGAGCCGCTCACGTTCGAGGACGTCATGGACATCGTCGAGGCGACCGGCCCGGCCGGAGTCGTGGTCACGTTCGGCGGACAGACGCCGCTCAAGCTCGCGCACGCGCTGGAGGCCGCAGGCGTTCCGATCATGGGCACGAAGCCCGAGGCGATCGACCTGGCCGAGGACCGCGAGCGCTTCCAGGCGCTGCTCGACCGTCTCGGCATCGCGTACCCGGCCGCTGGCACGGCGCGTACGCACGACGAGGCCCTCGAGGTCGCCCGGCGCATCGGCTTCCCGCTGCTCGTGCGGCCGAGCTACGTGCTCGGCGGCCGCGGCATGGTCATCGCATACTCAGAGGACTACCTCGAGCGCTACATGGACGAGGCCACGAGCGTGAGCCCCGACCACCCCGTTCTGCTCGACCGGTTCCTCGAGGGCGCTGTCGAGGTCGACGTGGACTGCGTCGCAGACGGCGAGACCGTCTACGTCGGCGGCGTGATGGAGCACATCGAGGAGGCCGGCATCCACTCGGGTGACTCGGCCTGCTGCATCCCGCCGTTCACGCTGTCGGACGCGGTGGTCGAGCAGATCCGCTCGCACACGCGCACGCTGGCGCTCGAGCTCGGCGTGTGCGGGCTCATGAACGTCCAGTACGCCGTGAAGGACTCCGCGGTGTACGTGCTCGAGGTCAACCCGCGCGCGAGCCGGACCGTGCCGTTCGTGAGCAAGGCGACCGGCGTCCCGCTCGCCAAGGTCGCTGCGCGCGTCATGGCCGGGGAGAAGCTCGCGGGGATGCACCTGCCCGACGAGCTGCGCGAGCTCGGCCGCTTCTGCGTCAAGGAGGCGGTCATGCCGTTCGGGCGCTTCCCGGGCGCCGACTCGGTCCTCGGGCCCGAGATGAAGTCGACCGGCGAGGTCATGGGCGTGGCCGAGGACTTCCCGGCCGCGTACGCGAAGTCGCAGCTCGCGATCGACTACTCACTGCCGGCGAGCGGTGCTGCGTTCATCTCGGTCGCCGACCGGGACAAGCGCGAGATCGTCGGCGTCGCCAAGCACCTCGAGACGCTCGGGTTCGAGCTGCTCGCGACCCGCGGCACGGCCCGCGCGCTCAAGGCCGCCGGGATCCCGGTGACCGAGGTCCGCAAGGTGCACGAGGGCAGGCCGAACATCGTCGACGCGATGAAGAGCGGCGAGGTGTCGCTCGTCATCAACACGCCGTTCGGGCAGGAGACCCGCAGCGACGGCTACCACATCCGCAGCGCGGCGATCGCGCACGGCGTCACCAACATCACCACCGTGCAGGCCGCACAGGCCGCAGTGCACGCCATCGAGGCGGCCGCCCGCGGGCGACTCGGTGTCATCGCGCTGCAGGACTTCAACGGGCAGGGCGGGGCGTCGTGAACGACGGCGGCTGCTGCGGGGGCGCATCGCGCGGGCCCGCGCCCGCCGTCGAGCGCGTCGTCGTGACCGCCAACGAGCGCGTGGCCGAGGGAGTCGGCCTGCTGACGCTGCGTGCGCCGCGCGTCGCCGGCGCGATCGCGCCGGGGCAGTTCGTCCACCTGCGCATCACGCGGGGTGCGGACTTCATCCTCCGGCGGCCGTTCTCGGTGCACCTCGCGGCCGGAGACCGGCTCGAGATTCTCTACCAGGTCCTTGGCCGCGGTACGCGCGCTCTCTCGGACAAGGTGCGCGGAGACGAGATGGACCTCATCGGCCCGCTCGGCCACGGTTGGGAGATCCCTTCGGGAATCGCGCACGCGCTGCTGGTCGCGGGCGGCCTCGGTGCGGCGCCGCTGGGGATGCTCGCCTCGGCTCTGGCGGAGCGCGGCGTGGCGGTGAGCGTCGCGCAGGGCGCGCCGTGCGCCGAGCGGCTCGTCGCGCGCGGGCTTCTCGAGGACGTCGCGCGCCGGTACGAGTGCGCCACCGACGACGGCAGCGTGGGTGCGCACGGGGTCGTGACGCTGGTGTCCGAGCGACTCATCGCCGCGGATGCCCCGGACGTCGTGTACGCGTGCGGCCCGGAGCCGATGCAGCGCATCGTCGCCGGGCAGGCGGCCGCGGCGGGCGTGCCGTGCCAGGTGTCGCTCGAGCGCCTGATGGCGTGCGGCGTGGGCGCGTGCCTCTCGTGCGTGGTGAGCACGCGCGGTGGCCTCGAGCGCGCCTGCTGCGACGGCCCGGTCTTCGACGCGGCCGACGTGCTGTGGGACGCCTCGGAGGCGCCGCACGGGCACGGGAGCGGAGGGCGCGCATGACCGTCGACATGAGGGTGAGGCTCGGCTCGCTCGAGCTTGCGAACCCCGTGGTCACGGCATCGGGCACGTTCGCCTCGGGGCGCGAGTACGCGGACTTCACGGACCTGGGGCGGCTCGGCGCGATCGTCACGAAGGGCGTGTCGCTCGAGCCGTGGGCGGGCAACGCGTCGCCGCGCATCGCCGAGACGGCGAGCGGGATGCTGA
>VAUM01000074.1 GCA_005774595.1 Actinomycetota bacterium | reverse complement strand
CTCCCGCACCCGGATCGCGAGCGCGTCGACCCACAGGTAGGGGTATGCACCGCCGTCCAGCGGCCGGCTCCTGAACGCAGCGGCCTCCTCGTCCAGCGTTTTCGCCAGCCGGGAGACCTGCGAGCGCGAGATGCCCTCGATGCCGAGCGTGCGCACGAGCCCGTCGACGCGTCTCGTGGATACGCCGCGTACGTAGCACTCGGCGATCACGGCCACGAGCGCCCGCTCCGCGCGCCGGCGGTCCTCCAGCAGCCAGTCCGGGTAGTAGGTGCCCTCTCGCAGCTTGGGCACGGACAGCGCGATGGTGCCGACCCTCGTGTCGAGCTCGCGCTCGCGGTAGCCGTTGCGGCGGTTCACGCGCTCGTCGCTCCGCTGCCCGTACGCGGCACCGCACGCCGCGTCGGCTTCGGCGGACATGAGCACGTCCAGGAAGACCCTCATGAGCTCGCGCAGGATGTCCGGGTTGTCTTGGGCCAGCGGAAGCCCGAGAGCGTCCGGCGGCCCTAAACGCTAGAATGTACGGGGCCGCGTATGAGAGCGGCCCGCCGCGCGCGTGGAGCGCGCACGGACGCTTCCGGGCTACCGAGACGAGGAATGCCGCTTGGCCCCGTGTGTCGTGATCCCCACCTTCTGGACCGGCCGCCGTTCGCGCATAGGACGCCGCGTGCTGGACGTCTACGACCACCCGACCCTGATCGATGGGGAGAGCACGCTCCCGGAGTGCCTCGGTTCGCTGTCACGCCTGCCGGGCATCGACCGGGTCGTCGTGATCACCGCCGCCACCGACGCGGCCATCGAGCACGAGGCCGAGGACCGGGTCCGGGAGATGATCGCCGACTTCCCGCAGATCGACGCGCTCGTGTTCGGCGCGGCCGAGATCGGATCGCTGCATCGCCGGCTCGAGCAGCTCGAGTTCGCAGACATGCTCCCGGGCATCACGCTGCATGGCTACGGCGCCGTGCGCAACGTGGGCCTCATCACCGGCGCCGTGCTCGGCTGTGACTCGGTGCTCTTCGTCGACGACGATCAGGTCATCGTCGACTCCGACTTCCTGACCCGCGCCGAGGAGGGGCTCGGTGCGGCCGTGGACGGCAAGCGCATCCTCGCCAAGAGCGGCTACTACGTCGACGAGCAGGGTCGGCACCAGTCACTCGTCGATCCGCACTGGTCGAACACGTTCTGGCACCTCGATGAGGCGTTCAACGAGACGCTGGCGATCGTCGACGCCCCGCCGCGGATGCGGCCGAGCCCCGTGGCCTTCGGCGGCTGCCTGATCCTGCACCGTGACGTGTACTCGGCCGTCTCGTTCGACCCGTGGGTCGCGCGCGGCGAGGACGTGGACTACGTCATCAACGCCCGCATGCACGGCGGCGACGTCTTCCTCGACGGTGAGTGGCGCGTCGGGCATCGTCCGCCCGAGGTCCCGAGCGCCGCTCTGCGCTTCCGCCAGGACGTCTACCGGTTCGTCTACGAGCACCGCAAGCTCGAGTTCGCGAAGTCGCAGGTCGACCTTCGGCCAGTGACGCCGGAGTCGCTCGCGCCGTTCCCGGGCGAGTTCGTCGGGGGCTCGATCACGTGGCGGGCCTGGGCCACCGCATGGCTCCGCGGGCTGGCCGACTCCTCCGAGCGCAAGGCGTACCGCAAGGTGCGAGGCGCGCTTCGGCGCGAGGTGCCCGAGTACGCCCGCCGCAACTGCGACAACTACTTCGCCTTCCAGCGCCGCTGGCCGATCATGATGGAGCGCATCTGGGAGGACGTCGCGCTCCAGTCGCTGTTCACCGGCGAGCGCACCATCGACCGCTCCGCCATCACCGGGCGCTTCCCGCCGGTCCGACCCGAGTAGGGCCGCCGCGGTGTCGCTCGCTGCGGCACTCGTCGGCCTGCTGTCCGGCGTGCTGTCCGGGGCCTTCGGGATCGGCGGCGGCATCGTGACCACGCCGGCGGTCCTCGCGCTCGGCTTTCCCCAGCTCGTCGCGGTCGGGACGCCGCTGCCCGTCATCATCCCAACCGCGCTCACGGGCGCGTGGTCGTATGCGCGCCGCGGGCTCGCCGACCTGCGTGCCGGAGTGGTGATCGGCGCGTTCGGCGCGGCCGTCTCGGTCGTGGGCGCGCTGGGCGCCGAGCGGGTCGGGGGCGGCGTCGTGCTCGTCGTGACCGCGGCGCTCATCGTCTACACCGCCGCCGACATGGCCGTCGCCGAGTCCCGCGGGCCGCGCCGCGCGTCCGGCGCTCTCGGGGAGGCGGCCGCGGTCCCGCGCCCCGCCTTCGCCGCGCTCGCCGCGCTCGGCGTGGTGACCGGGCTGTACTCGGGCTTCCTCGGGCTCGGCGGCGGGTTCATCATCGTGCCGGCGCTCGCGCGGTGGCTCGGCTACCCGATCAAGCGTGCGATCGGCACGAGCCTGGTGGCGGTGTGTCTCATCGCCGTGCCGGGGACGGCGACGCACTGGGCGCTCGGCAACGTCGACTGGGGGCTTGCGGCGGCGCTCGTCGTGGGCGTGGTGCCGGGGGCGCTCGTGGGCGCGAAGCTCACGTCCGTTGCAGCCGACCGCGCCGTGCGCCTCGGCTTCGCCGCACTCCTCGCAGCCACAGGTGCGTGGCTCGCGTACGCGGTGGCGTCCGCGGCGTGAGCGGCTGCGGCGCCTCGGCGCTCGGCTATACTCAGTGCGCCTGGGACGGGCGGCTTGACGGAAGGGGCGTGGGCGGCGTGTCGGGCGACGTCGGACGGCGGGCGTTCCTTCTTCAGTCGGTGCTCATCGACCTCCTGCTCACGCTCAGCGTCATGATCATCGCCGGCACCGGGCTCGCGGCGCTCGTCGTCCCCGTGCCCCGTTACGTGTTCGTGACCGCGGTCGCCGGCATCACGCTGATCGCGCTGCTCATGCTGGCGGGCCGTTTCATCACCAGGCCCGACCACCTGCAGGCGCGGCAGTCGCAGCAGATCCTCGAGATCGCCAACCGGTCGCTGACGCACCTTCGGCGCGGGTTGGACGAGGAGACCGCCGGTGCGGTGTGCCGCCTGATCTTGGAGCAGGCGGACCACGTGGCCGCGGTGGCCATCACCGACACTGAGCGCATCCTCGGCTTCGCCGGCGCAGGCGAGGACCACCACACCACCGGCGGCCCTATCCTCACGCGCGCGACGGGCGAGACGATCGAGTGTGACGACTACCGCGTGCTGTCGTCGCACGACGAGATAGGCTGCCTGAGCGAGAAGTGCCCGCTGGAGGCGGCGATCGTCATGCCGTTGCGGATGCGCGCCCGGCCCGTCGGCACGCTCAAGTTCTACTACACGACCCCGAGGCTGCTCAACGAGACGCAGGTGACGATGGTCGGCGGCCTCGCCGACCTGCTCTCGACGCAGCTCGAGCTCTCGGAGCTCGACCGCCAGACCGAACTCGCCACCCGGATGGAGCTCCAGGCGCTCCAGGCGCAGATCAACCCGCACTTCCTGTTCAACACCATCAACACGATCGCGTCGCTCGTCCGTACCGATCCGTCCGAGGCGCGGGACCTGCTCCGCGAGTTCGCCACTTTCTACCGTCGCACGCTCGAGACGGGGGACAGCCCGGTCCCGCTCGCCCGCGAGCTCGAGTACGTGCACTCCTACCTGCGGTTCGAGACTGCCCGCTTCCCGAATCGGATCAAGGTGGTCGAGGACATCGAGCCGGCGGCCCTCGACGTGAACATCCCTGCGTTCGTGGTGCAGCCGCTCGTGGAGAACTGCATCAAGCACGGCATGCGCGCGCGGGGCGTCCTGACCGTGCGGATCGACGCGCGGCTGTCGCAGGGGCGCCTGACGGTGCGGGTCGCCGACGACGGCGTCGGGATGGCACCAGACGTGCTCGCCAAGGTCATGGAGCCCGGTTTCGGCACGGGGCTGGGCATCGCGCTCGGGAACGTCGACGATAGGCTGCGCGGGCTGTACGGGCCCGCATCCGGGCTGGTCGTGCACAGCACGGCGGACGCGGGGACGACGGTGACGCTCACCGTGATACAGGACCAGGCAGAAGGGATCACGTGACGCTCAAGGCGCTCATAGTGGACGACGAGGTGCACGCCCGTTCCGAGCTTCGGTATCTGCTCGGCGAGGCCGGAGGTGTCGAGGTCGTGGGCGAGGCCTGCGACGCCGTCGAGGCGTTGCAGCTCATCAAGGCCGTCCCGTACGACTGCATCTTCCTCGACGTCGACATGCCCGGGCTGTCCGGCATGCAGCTCGCGCAGGTGCTCGCGAGCGTCGAGAGCCCGCCCGCGGTCGTGTTCGTGACCGCCCACAGCGAGCATGCCGTGGAGGCCTTCGAGGTCGCTGCGGCCGACTACCTGGTCAAGCCGGTCGAGGTCGAACGGCTGCGACAGACGATAGGACGGCTCTCCCCGGCCGCCGACGTGTCGCGGGTCGAGCGCATCCCGGTGGAGAAGGCGGGCAAGAAGCTGCTGCTCGACGTCGACGACATCCTGTACGTGATGGCGAAGGACGACTATTCGTATGTGCACACCGACGGCGAGCGGTACCTCTCCACCCTGTCGCTGATGCAGCTCGAGGCGCGGCTCGAGAAGCGCGGGTTCTTCCGCGCCCATCGCCGCTTCCTCGTCAACCTCTCGGAGGTCAGGGAAGTCGTCCCGATGTACGGCGGCACCCTGCTGCTGACACTGCGGGACGCGGCTGAGACCCAGGTGCCGGTCTCACGCCGGCGCGTGCCGTCGTTGAAGCGGACGCTCGGCTTGTGATCGGCGACGCGGCCGGCCCCGTGCGCGTGGGCGTGCTGTCCGACACTCACGGCCGGCTGGACCCTCGCGTCGCCGAGGTGTTCGCCGGGGTGGATGCGATCGTGCATGCGGGCGACGTGGTGTCCTTGGACGACCTCGTGGCCCTGCGCGAGATCGCGCCGGTGACCGCGGTCGCGGGCAACTGCGACATCGCGGGCGAGCTCGGCTGCGTCCTCCGCGGCGTGGAGCGGCTGACCCTCGCGGGCGTGAGCGTCACGGTCGTGCATGACATCACGGACCTGCCCGGCTGGCGCACTGCGCCGGGCCTCGTCATCCACGGCCATACGCACGTGGCCGAGTTCGCCGGAGAGCCCGGCTGCATGCGCCTGAACCCCGGGTCGGCGTCCCGGGCGTACGGTGACGGCCCGCCGACCGTGGCGCTGCTCACGTGTGAGGCGGGCGAGGTGTCCGCCGAGGTCGTCCGGCTGCCCGAATAGGACCGCCACGCCGGCCGGGTGGACGTGACGAGGGCCCTCCCGTGCAGGAGGGCCCTCGCAAGGTGACGCGTGTGGTGCGGTGACGAGGCTACAGCTCGTCGGGGCCGACGTCCTCCACCTGGATGTCCGGCTGCTCGTCGGTGGTGACCGCCGCGGCGGCGATCGATTCGCCCGCGTGGATGTCGATGTGGTGGGTGTCCTTCACGAGGAACAGCCCGACCACGAAGCACACTCCCGCGACGCCCATCGGCCACCACAGGCCCGCGTAGTTGGACATGGGGTTGCCGGCCGCCGTCTGCGCGGAGACCCACGACAGGCCGATGATGGGCACGAGGCCGCCGAACACGCCGTTGCCGATGTGGTACGGCAGCGACATCGACGTGTACCGGATCTTCGTCGGGAACAGCTCGACGAGGAAGGCGGCGATCGGGCCGTAGACCATCGTCACGTAGATGACCTGGATGGCGACGCACAGCCACAGGATGAACGGGTTGTAGCCCTGATAGTCGAAGAGGAACTTCTGGTGCTTGACCGCCAGGGCATCGCCCTTCTTGATCTCCGTGATCGGGACCTTGGTGGCGCCGGCGATCGTGGCGGCGGTGTCGCCCTCGACCGCGATCGCGATCATGGGGACATCCTTGCCCGCGGCGGCGGCGGCCTTCGCGGTCTTCTCGAAGCCCTTGACGTCGTCGGCGGACGCCTTGTAGCTCGCCGGCGCGTTCGCGGCCATGAGGCCGTAGATCGGGTAGTACGTCAGGACCGCGAGCAGCATGCCGGCCAGCATGATCTTCTTGCGGCCGATCTTGTCGGACAACGCGCCCATCACGACGAAGAACGGGGTCGCGGCCAGCAGTGCGAGGCCGATGATGTAGTTCGAGTCGGTGAAGGCGACGTGGAAGATCTTCTGCAGGTAGAACAGGGCGTAGAACTGGCCCGTGTACCACACGACGCCCTGGCCCATCGTCGCGCCGAACAGCGCGAGCAGGACCCACTTCAGGTTCTCCTTCTTGCCGAACGACTCGAGGATCGGGTTCTTCGAGCGCTGGCCGGAGGCCTTCAGCTTGGCGAACAGCGGGGACTCACGCAGCGAGATACGGATGTAGAGCGAGACCATGATGAGCAGGATCGAGACGAGGAACGGGATGCGCCAGCCCCACTCGGAGAAGGCCTCGACGCTCATGCTCGACTTGGTCGCCAAGATGATTCCGAGCGACATGAACAGGCCGGCGGTCGCCGTGATCTGGATCCACGAGGTGTAGAAGCCGCGCTTGCCGTGCGGGGCGTGCTCGGCGATGTAGGTCGCCGCGCCGCCGTACTCGCCGCCGAGCGCCAGGCCCTGCATGATGCGCAGGAAGATGAGGATGACGCCGGCCGCTGGGCCGATCTTGTCGATGGTCGGCAGGCAGCCGACCGCGAACGTGCAGATTCCCATCAGGGTCATCGTGACGAGGAAGGTGTACTTCCGGCCGATGAGGTCGCCGACGCGGCCGAACACGATCGCACCGAACGGCCGGACGATGAAGCCGATCGCGAAGGCGGCGAGCCACGCGATCATGTCACCGAGCGGCGTGCCCGTCTGGTAGAACTTGCTCGCGATGACGGCCGCGAGGCTCCCGAAGATGTAGAAGTCGTACCACTCGACCATCGTTCCGACTGATGACGCTGCGATGATCTTCCGCATCTCACCCGGTGAGATCACGCGATCGGCATCAGCCGCGGCGGTGTCCGCCATGTCGAACCCTCCCTACGCTTGCCCACCGCCCTCGGGCGGCATCCTGTCGGCGAGACCTCCGGCGGTCTCGACGAGGGCCGGGCCTTCTGCCGGTGGTCCGACCCTCGCCCCACAAGGCTAGGGACTTGTTCCCGGGTCGTCTGCGAAGCGGCGGGGAGCGGTGCGCCGGTGCCGCCGGGCGGCATGTGCGCGTCGGTGAACGGCGGCCCACGCGGGCGGCCGCGGCACGCCGGGCGGCGGGAGCTGCGCGTCAGCCGAGGGCGGCGCGGACCTGCGAGACGAGGAAGTCGATCGCCGGCTC
>VAUM01000073.1 GCA_005774595.1 Actinomycetota bacterium | reverse complement strand
CGTGACCTGCTCGACCGTGCGGTTCGCACCGAGGTCGACGGACAGCCACTGCGTGTTCGCGGCGCTGGAGTACCAGCGCGTCGACGTGGAGCCGTCGATCGCCTTGCCGGCCTCGTAGCCGGACCGCGCGGACGACGCGGTCGCGGTCTTGCCGATGGCGATGTTCGTGGCCGGAAGCAGGACCAGCGCCACGTTCTTGGTCGTCGTGGCGCCCACGCTCACCGAGACACTCGCGGTCTGGGTCGTGTAGCCCGACTTCGAGAACGTGAGCGTCTTCGTGCCCGGCGTGACGTTCGCCAGCGTGTACGCTCCGTTCGCGTCGGTGGTGGCGCTACCGCCACCGGTCACGCTCACGAGCACGCCTGCGAGCTTGGCCGCGGACGCCGAGTCCGTGACGGTGCCGGTGACGACCCCCGTGGTCGGCACGAGCGACAGCGCGAAGCCGAGCGTGGTCGTCCGGTTGGCGTTGACGGCCGCCGTCTTGGACTGGGTGACGTACCCGGACTTGCTCGCGGTGACCGTGTAGGTGCCGATTGGCGCACTCGCTATCGAGTACGAACCGTCCGCCGCGGTGGTCACCGTCGCGAGCGTCCCAGCCTTGACGGACGCGCCCGCGAGCGGCGAGCCGGAGGCACCGGTGACGACCCCGCCGAGCGCGCCGAACGCGACCGCCGGCCACGGGTTCGACTGGTCCGGGTGCCGGCCGGTCGAACAGCCCGCGTAGCAGTCCGACTTCTGCCAGCTGCTCGGCGAGTAGCTCTTGAGCGCGAACTCGTAGACGCCGCCGCTGACGGTCTTGTAGGGCGCTGGGTCCCACTGGCTGCCAAGAAGACGCGGACGTCGCCAGCCATGCGGGATCGAGACGTGGCACGACACGCAGCGGCCTCCCTCGCTCATGCCGCGGTTGTCGTGTTCCTTGTGCACGACGTTGCAGGGCGAGCCTCCGCTGTCGTGCAGGCTGTGGCACTTCGCGCAGATGACCCCCGACGACATGCCGGGAGGGTTCTGCGACAGGATGGCGTTGCCGTACCTGGTCGGGTAGGCCGGGTCGATGGTGACCGTCACCGCCGCGCCGTGCGGGCCGGCTGCCGTGCCGCCGAAGTCGTGGCAACCGTCGCACGAGACGCGCGAGGTGGTCGTCCAGCCGGCCTTCAGGAACGTCGACGCGGACGGCAGCGACATCGTGTACGTGGTCCCGCTCACCACGAAGCTCGACTTCATGAACGCGGTGCCCGCCAAGGAGTTGTGACCCGAGGCGTTCGCCGCCGCGAACTCGGTCGCGTTCTGCGAGGCGTGCCGGTCGCGACCGTTCACCGCCGGATGGCACCCCGAGCAGGCGCGATCGCCGGCGGCGATCGCCGCGACGACCGCGGTGTTCGTGGAGTCGTGGCAGGTCGCGCAGGTGTAGCCGAGCTTGGTGTGCTCGGTGGTCAGGAGCGTGAAGTGGCAGCCCTTGCAGCCGGTGTCGATCACGCCGGTCGTATCGTGGCTCGACTCGTGGCTCGCGGTCGCACCGTAGTGGCAGCCGGACGCGAGGCAGTTCGTGGTCGTCGCCGGCACCGAGGCGCTCACATGGCACGTGTTGCAGCCGTTCGGCGCGCTCGCGTGGATGTCGTCGACGTCCGAGATCGCGTGGCAGCCGGTCCCGCCGCACTCGCTCGTGGTGGAGACGTGCTTGAGCTGGGCCCCGACGTGCTTCGTGGCATGGCACAGCGCAGTCTCGCATGCCTTGTCCCACGGCGCGGTCGCGAAGTCCACGCGCGTCTCATGACACGCGACGCAGGTCACGCCGACCGTGGGCTTGGCGTGCTCGGTCTTCAGGTCGGCGGAGTGACAGCCCTGGCACGCGGGGATGTCAGCGGCGTGCGACGCCGCCGGGTAGTGGTTCGGAGCGGCCGGCGAGTAGGCCTTCCCGCCGATCTCGGCGGCGTTGTGGCACGAGACACACTCGCGGGTGTTGCCGATGCGGACGTTCGCCCAGCCATCCCCACCGTGGCAGATGTTGCAGCCGTCGTTCGTCTTGCCTGACACGACCGCGCCGATGAGGGCCGGCGCGTGCTGGTCCTGGACGTTCGCGTTCTCGTGGCACGCGACGCACTCGCCGCTCGCGGCGGTGTCGTGAGCAGTGCGATGCCCGACGATCGACGAGTGGCACCCGGCAGCCGAGCAGTCCTTCGTCGGCGTGACGTCGGCGCCGTGGCAGGTCAGGCAGGTCGGATGCATCGCGTTGGTGGTGATGGACTCGGAGTGGATGGCGGCCACGTCGGCGACCGCGTGGCAGCCGGTCCCACCGCAGGCCGCGCCGGTGACGGCAGCGTCGTGCGCGGAGGCCGCGCCGCCGTGGCGCACGGTGTGACAGCTGCCCTGCGAGCAGGTGTCGTTCCAGGTCGTGAAGGTGTTGCGCGGGGTCGGGTGGCACGCGCCGCAGCCGGCCGCCGAGGAAGACGACGAGGCCTTGCCGTGCTCGGTGGCCAAGTCCATGGCGTGGCACGCGGAGCACGCGGTGCCGCCCTCGAGCTGCGCGCCGATGTCGGCGACGTGATCGGCGGTCTCGTAGCCGTGGACCTGCGTACGGTCGGTGGAGTCGGACGGCGGCACGTGGCACGAGGCGCACGCGGGCACGAACGCGCCGGTCGGCGCGGCCTTGCCGAAGACGCCGACAGCGTCGAGCGTCACCAGTGTCTGCCCCGTGACAGGCTCTGCCAGAGCGGTCACGACGACCGTGTGCGCGCCGGGGCCGACGAGGGTGCTGAACAACACCACGCCGTGGAACGCGTCCGGGCCGTGGCACGAGACGGTCTGCGGCAGTCCGCCGTCGATCGCGACCGAGATCGCACCGGCGCCCGCGCCGCGGTCGCCGAGCACGCGCAGCTCGCCTGCGCCCGTGACCGTGAAGGCCGCGGTGGAGCCGACGACGTTGGTCTCGTGGAAAGTGAAGACGTACTCGCCCCACTCCCAGCTGTCCCACCAGGTCCCGGCGTAGACGGCCGACATGTCGTCGGCGACCGTGCCGGACTCGGGAAGCTCGGCGGCCGACGAGGCATGGCACTCCGCCTTCGTGCAGCCCTCGGTGGTCTGGAAGGTGGTGTCGAACGCGGCGTCGCCCGCGGCCACGCCGCGGGTCACGCGGCGGGTCTCCTGCGCGTACCGCGTGTCCGAGTGCGCGCCGTGCGCCGGGGCGGCGGCATGGCAGGCGTCGCACGCGGCCGGCGCGTGGCAACTCACGCAGTTCTTGGGCACTCCTCCCACGTCGAGGACGGTCTGCGGCCACGAGCCGTTGACGTGCACGTCGTGCAGGGTGGAGCCGACGGCGTTCGCGGACGACGCCGAGGTGAAGTACCCGTAGGGGGTGGTCGCGTTCGCCCAGTACAGGTCGGCGCGCCACGGCATGCCGCGGTGGCACTGCTGGCACTGGGCGGCCGGGTTGTGCACCGGGTGGACCGACTGCCAGTGGCAGCGGCTGCACGCCGCGGCTCGATCGACTACCGCCTCGGTGAAGTCGACCTTCGACAGCGCCGCGCCCGCGGTGTCCACACTGTGGCACTCGAGGCACTCGGCGTTGGTGTCGAACGGCGGCGTGGCGGCCGACGCGACACCGGGCAGGGCGAGCGCGGCGATCGCCGCGGCTGCCGCCGCCCATGCGGATAAGACGTGGACTCGCTTCATTCCCATACCACCTGCTCCCTCGTCGGGTTCAAGGCGCCCACTCCTCTGTGAGCGCCTTCGCCGGTTCCCCTGTCCCCGAGGCCCGGGAAAAGAAGAACCGGCCACAGGCGTATGGCCGGTTGCACCACTGGCTCGTCGCGATCGAGGTGCCCAGGTTCCAGATCGCGGGTCACTGCCCCCATATGCCGATGTCCGGCCCCTCGGCCAAGACTCACCGCGGACATGCTTGTGCGGGATTGTGACGGGAATCACAAATCCGGTCAATACGTCACAATCGCGTCACAGCGTGAATCATCCTGAAGGATGACCGGGGGGTCGTCCGGCGGGTGCGCGGGTGGCGTCGGCCTCAGGTCGCCCTCGACGCCTCCCACTCGGCGAACGCGCGCCGCATCGCCCGCCGGAGCGGCAGCGCCTTCATCACCGACAGCGCCGGGCCGGCAGGCCACGCCGCCGCCGGCATGCGGGCGGCATGACCCACGATGCGCGGCAGGCTGAGCAGCTCGAGCGAGGTCTCGTAGTACGCACGCTCGCGAGCCTCGGGCGTGAGCGCGGGGTCGGGGTGCTCGAAGACGGCATGCGTGCCGGTGTAGCGATCCCAGCCGAGACCCGGGACGAGGTGCGGGCGGTACTCGTCGTAGAGCTCGGTCCCGGGCAGCGGGGTGAGCAGCACGGGATGGACGCCGACGTCGAGCCGGTCGGCGAGCTCGACCGCGCGACGGAAGCCGTCGACGCCCTCCTCCCGGCCGCCGAGCACGACGAACAGCACCACGTCGATCCCGGCGGACTTGAGGCGGCGGACCGCGGACTCGCGGTCCCTGCCCTGCTTCGCGGATGCGTGGAAGCCCGCCAGCGACGCCTCTGAGGTCTCCCAGCCGACCCATACCGAGAACAGGCCGCTCGCCCGCGCGGCCGCGATGAGCTCGTCGCCGCGCTCACCCTGCACCGAGCGCAGGTCGCCGAAGCCGTACCAGCGCTTGCGTCCGGCGCCCGCCAGCTCGCGGTACAGCGCGATCGAGCGCGCGACGTCGGTGCCCCAGATGTTGTCGTCGCCGTTGAAGTAGACGCGGTCGGGCATGGCGGCGACCTGTGCCACCACCTCGGGGATCGGACGGAACCGCACGGTGTCGCCGAAGAACGTCCGCACCGAGCAGAAGGTGCACCGGTACGGGCAGCCGCGCGCCGTGAAGACGGCGCGGAAGCGGTACGGGCCTTCTATGCGCAGCGGCGCCGGCAGTCCGTCGAGCGGCAGGCGCTCGCCGTCGTAGCGCGCGCGCAGGCGGCCGGCGGCGGCGTCAACGAGGACCTGCTGCCAGACCGACTCAGCTTCCCCCACCACGACCGCGTCAGCGTGACGGGCCGCCTCCTCCGGCAGCGCGGTCGGGTGGATGCCGCCGAGCACCACCGGCACCCCGCGAGCGCGCAGCGCGTCCGCGGCCGCGTACGCCCACGTCGCCGTCGCGGTCATGGCCGAGATGCCGACCAGGTCGGCGTCGACCGCGCCGGGATCGAAGACCTGCGCATCGGCGTCGACGAGCTCGAGTTCGGCATCCGGCATCGCCCGCAGCGTGAGCGCGCCGAGGTGACCGAGTATCGGCGGCTCCATCGGCACGCGACCGGAGAAGGGCCGGGCCGGCGAGACGAGGCAGACCCTCACGGCCCGCTCACACGCCCTTGAGATAGGCGCCGTGGATGGAGTCATAGACGATCGGTACGCCGAGCATGGCGAACAGGACGATCGGCAGAGCTGCGGCCACCGCCCACGCGAACCGCTCGCCGCGCCAGCCCATCGTCAGCCGCAGGTGCAGCACGACCGCGTAGACGAGCCACGCGATGAGCGACCACGTCTCGATGGGGTCCCAGTCCCAGTAGCGGCCCCACGCCTCGTTCGCCCAGATCGCGCCTGCCGCGATCATGATGCCGAGGAAGATGAAGCCCACCGTCGCGAACTTGAACGTCAGGTCATCCACGACCGCTTGCGACGGCAGCTTCGCCTCCAGCGCGGCGAACCTCCCGAGTCCGCCCTTCGCGCGGAGCAGGAAGAGCACGCCGAGCGCGAACGCGACGATGAACGACGAGTATGTGAGCTTCGCGAACAGGACGTGGATGTTCAGCCACCAGCTGGCGAGCGTCGGGGTGATCGCCTGATCGGCCTTGGGCGCCAGCATCGCGCCACCGATGAACAGGAACACGACGGGCATGACCGCGACGCCCAGCACCCTCAGCCCGCGACGCCGCACCGCGAGCGCGAGGAAGATCGCGACGGCGAAGAAGGCATACGATGAGACGACTTCGTAGAAGCCGAGGTACGGCCCGTGGCCGACACGGACCCAGCGCACGGCGATGCCGGCCGCGTGGACCGCGAGCCCGGCGGCGCTGAGCCCGAGACCGACCGTCAGAGCGTTCTCGAAGCGGAACACGAAGCCGCTCGCGAACCCGACGGCCGCGAGCGCGTACAGGGTGACCGCGACCCACATGGTGACGATCTCAGCCTGCATGGTCAGCCCTCGCTGCCGGGGTCGGGAGTCGCGTACGCGGCGGCCGCGGCTTCGATCGCCCCGGCGACGCGGTCGCGGAAGCCCGGGTCGGAGCGCGCGTGGCGCACGACGGCATGCAAGCGGACCATCGCGTCGCCGTCCGAGATGGCGGCCACCCACGCGCGGCGCGGCGGGAACAGCACGGCAGTCAGGAGCCCGACACACGCCAGCCCGAACAGCCCGTAGATGAACGGTATCGAACGATCGTCGGCGACGGTGATCCGGATCCACGATCCCCGCTCCGCGAAGCGCAGGTGCAGCCCGTCGAACAGCGGCGCCGCCTCGCCCTCGGCGATGGTCACGGGAGCGCGGGACGCCTCCCCCGCACGCTGGACCGTGAGTGTGACCGCGCGCGCGAGCACGCCGCGGCTGCCCTCCCTGCTCGCATACGGGATGCGCACCGCGATCACCGCCGGCGCGCGCCCCGGCGCGGTGAACTCGACCTCCCCGGGGCCGACGGCCGCGGACTCCTCGAGCGTCGAGTCGATGAGCGCCGACACGGAGGCGAGCACCTCGCCCGAGGTGGTCTCGACGGCGAGCTTGGGCGCCCAGCCCCAGTCGCTCGCGCGGTGCACGAGCAGCCCGCGGTAGCGCAAAGGCGAGTTCGGATAGACACGCTGCTCGGCGAGCAACTCGCCGCCGCGGTAGACGCCGACCACGGCGGACGGGCCGCGATCGAGCCCGTCGACGACCGTCTCACCGGAGAAGCCGCTCGCCGAGAACGCGAGCCCGCTGTGCCCGCGGTAGAGCGGACCCTCCACGGCGCCGGGCAGGTAGGACGACGACTCATCGGTGACGAACCGGCCGAGCGGCAGGTCGATCGCGCCCTCCGCCCGGGTGAGCCGGCCGCCCGCCACGGCGACGAACAGCAGCACGAGCGCCCAGTGGAACACCGGGCTGCCGAGCGCACCCCACGCGTTCGCCGAGGCTGCGAGCCCATCCACGGTGCGCCGGACGCGCAGGCGTGCGGCTCGCAGTTCGCGCGAAGCGGCATCGAGGGCCGCCTCGGTCGAGCCCGCAGCGACCGGCGCCGATGCGACGTGCGGCGACGAGAGAAGGGCTGGCGGCGCGGCGCCTCCCGCACGTAGCGTGCGCACCGCGACGCGGGGGCGCTCGACCGCGCACGCGAGCGTGCACAGCGCGAGC
>VAUM01000072.1 GCA_005774595.1 Actinomycetota bacterium | reverse complement strand
CGGCACTACGTCGGACAGTGCTTAAACCACTGACGAGGGAGCGGGGCCCCAGGCACGTTCGCCGGACCGCGCGCACGCGCGCGCCCCCGGCGGGCGACCCGCGCGAGCGCACCCATGCGCCCGCGCACCCGCAGCCCTCGTCCGCACCCGCGGCCGGGGGCCTTTCTTTCGCCGTCAACGACCTGCAGCCGAACGAAACGGACCTGAGTGAGACCTCCGAGTCCCTAGGTCCCGGCTCCCGACTCTCGTCGGGGCCCGGGGCCCGACGAAGACCCTGGCCGCCGCGGCCACGGGCGCGCCCCACGCGCGCCCGCCCGCGGCGCGGACGCAGGGAGGGAGTAGCGAGCATGATCTACCTGACCCGGATGCTGGGGCGGCCGGTGATCGACGCCGCCGGCGAGACCATCGGCACCATCAGCGACGTCGCCATCGCCACCGGCGAGGTCTTCCCGCGCGTCACTGCCCTGGCCTTCACCGGCCCGGACAAGACGCCGTTCATGCTGTCGTGGCGCAAGTTCGTCGACGAGTTCGACCCGGACAAGGTGACGCTGAACGCCGCGCGAGCCGACCTGCGCTTCTCGTACCTCCAGCCCACCGAGGTCCTGCTCGCGCGCGACCTGCTCAACAAGCAGATCGTCGACACCCAGGGCATGAAGGTCGTCCGCGTCAACGACCTCAAGCTCTCCGAATCGCGCAGCCAGCTGCGGCTACTCGGCGCCGAGGTCGGCATACGCGGCATCCTGCGCGGCATCTCACCGGCGCTCGAGACGGGCGCCGACGGGCTGCTGCGCGTGTTCGGCCGCCGCGACGGCCTGGCCGAGAGCATCATCGCGTGGAACTACATGGACCTGCTCGACCGCGACCTGTCGCACGTGCGGCTCTCCGTCACCCATAAGCGCCTCCACGAGCTGCACCCCGCCGACGTCGCCGACGTCCTCGAGCAGCTCTCGCCGTCCCAGCGCGCCAAGGTCTTCGAGCACCTCGACAACGCCTCGGCGGCCGAGGCGATCTCCGAACTCGAGGACGAGCTGCAGGCCGACGTCATCGACGACCTCGGCGATCAGCGCGCGTCCGACATCCTCGAGATGATGGACCCGGACGACGCGGCCGACGTCATCGGCGACCTGCCGTACGACAAGGCCGAGATGCTGCTGCGCCTGATGGGCGTGCAGGAGGCGCGCGCGGTCCGCAAGCTGCTCGGCTACAAGGAGAAGACCGCCGGCGGCATCATGACGCCCGAAGTCACCACTGTGACCGAGGACATGACCGTCGGCGAGGTCATCGACCACCTGCGCGAGGGCGCGGCCGAGAACGAGTCCATCTACTACGTCTACGTCACCGGCGAGGACGGCCGGCTGACCGGCGTGCTCTCGCTGCGCGACCTCATCGTCAGCGCGCCCGAGACGCCCGTGCCGGACATCGCCGAGCGCGAGCTGTTCACGGTCGGCCCCGACGACGACCAAGAGGATGTCGCGGAGCTGATGGGCAAGTACGACCTGCTCGCGATGCCCGTCGTCGACGAGACCGGGCGCGTGCTCGGCATCGTCACCGTAGACGACGCCCTCGACGTCCTCGAGGAGGAGGCCGAGGAGGACCTCGCGCTGGCCACCGGCTCGGCGTCGCGCGAGCGCGGCGTCGCGGCGAACGTGGGCGCATGGATCGCGCGGCGCAGCGCGTGGGCGGTCATCTGGATCGCGGCGCTGG
Organism: Actinomycetota bacterium; assembly: GCA_005774595.1. Taxonomy (NCBI): domain Bacteria; kingdom Bacillati; phylum Actinomycetota; species Actinomycetota bacterium. Next base: position 5,756 of record VAUM01000072.1, on the reverse strand, counting down.
TGGGGGTGTTGGTGGCGAACGCCGAGTACCTTGGAAACGACCAGCACGTCTTGTACCTGCTACAGACGCTTTCCGTCGCAGCTGTCCTGCTCCCATTGCTGCTCCGCACCGCCGAGGAGTCCTCATCGCGCGCGGTCGCCCAGCTCATCGAGGGTGACGACGAGCTCGCGCCCCTCGGCCGCCGGATTCTCGCCGAGGGCGCGGTCGGCACCGTGATGGGCGCGGTCGTGGGTGTCGTCGCGTTCGTCGTCAAGGAAGCGTTGTACGGCGAGGTCCTCGACAGCGCCACCTTCGCGATCGCGACCATGGCCGCCGTTCTGCTGACCGTGCTGGCGGGCTCGTTCTTCGCCGAGATCGCCCGCAGGCGCACCGAGGCCGGCAAGCGCGTCTCGATCACGACCCTGTCCATCGCGACGATGCTGCTCTCGGTCGCCGTGTACTTCGCGCTCATCTGGGCCGAGACCGCCTTCTTCTTCGCGCCGGTCGTGGGGGCCGTCGTCCGATGACCGCCCGCGTCACAGAGGCTGCGCCCCGCACGGGGCGCTGGCGCCGCGTGTCGCTCGTGCTGGCGGCGCTCGGGCCCGGCATCATCGCCGCGTCCGCAGGCAACGACGCCGGCGGCATCTCGACCTACTCGGTCGCGGGAGCCGAGTTCGGCTACCGCATGCTGTGGCTGCTGCCCGCGATGACGCTCGCGCTGATCGTGGTGCAGGAGATGGCGGTGCGGATGGGCGCCGTCACCGGCAAGGGCTTCGCGGCGCTGATCCGCGAGCGCTACGGCATCCGGCCCTCGCTGTTCGCGATGACCGCGCTGCTCGTCTCGAACGCCGCGACTTCCGTCTCCGAGTTCGCCGGCATCGCATCGGCGATGGAGCTGCTCGGGGTGAGCCGGTACGTCGCGGTGCCGCTGGCCGCCGCGCTCGTCTGGCTGCTGGTCGTTCGCGGATCCTACCGGCGGGTGGAGAAGATCATGCTCGCGGTCTCGTCGGTGTTCGTCGCGTACGTCGCGGCGGCATTCCTCGCCGGTCCGGATTGGAGCCAGGTGGCGCGAGGCACCCTCGTCCCGTCGGCGGCGATGGAGCCCGAGTTCATCCTGATCGCCATCGCCATGGTGGGTACGACCATCGCGCCGTGGATGCAGTTCTTCGTCCAGGCCAACGTCGTCGACAAGGGCGTCACAGCCGCCGACCTCCCCGTGCAGCGCATCGACGTGGTCTCGGGCACCGTGGCCGCCGGTGTCATCGCCTGGTGCATCGTGCTCACCACCGGCACCGTGCTGGCGCCCGCCGGCGTGAAGATCTCGTCCGCAGCCGACGCCGCCACCGCCCTCGCACCCGTCGGGGGGCAGCACGCGGCGTGGCTGTTCGCCGCGGGCCTGCTGGGCGCGTCGCTCCTCGCGGCATGCGTCCTCCCGCTCACCGCCGCGTACGCGTTCTGCGAGGCGTTCGGGTTCGAGCGCGGCATCGACCGCTCATGGGCCGAAGCCCCGGTCTTCAACGGCATCTACACCTTTGTGATCCTGTTCGGCGCGGCGTTCGTCCTCCTGCCCGGCCTCGACCTCATCTCGATCATGGTCATGTCGCAGGTAGTGGGAGGCGTGCTCCTGCCCTTCCTGCTCATCTACATGATGGGCATCGTCAACGACCGCCGGATCATGGGCCGGCACGTCAACGGCCGCACCTTCAACGTGATCGCCTGGACCACCATCGTCGTGGTCATCGCGCTGTCGGCCGCGCTGCTCGTGCTCACCGTGCTCGGCGTGGGATGATGCGGCCCGTGAGCACCGCCGACGACAAGCGCGCGCTCCGGGCCCGTGCCTGCGAGGCGCGCGACGCGATCGCGCCCCGGGCCCGCACGGCGGCCTCAGAGGCCGCGTGCGCGAATCTCGTCGCCCTGCCGGAGTTGGCCGACGCGCGGCTCGTTCTCGGCTACGCCGCCGTCGGCACGGAGCTCGACCCGGCCGCCGCGCTCGACCACCTGCACGCGCTCGGGGTGCGCATCGCCTACCCGCGTGTCGAGGGCACGACCGCGCTCTCGCTGCATGTGTGCGCTCGCGAGGCGCTGCAGGCCGGCGCGTACGGCATCCCCGAGCCGCCGGTCGGCGCGCCGGCCGTCGCGCCACACGAGCTCGACGCCGCAGTCGTGCCGGGCGTGGCCTTCGACTCGGCGTGTGCGCGGCTCGGGCACGGCGCCGGCTACTACGACCGCCTGCTGCCGGAGTTGCGTGCCGACGCGCCGCTCATCGGCCTGGCCTTCGACGAACAGGTCGTCGGGCGCTTGCCCGACGAGACCCACGACGTGCCGATGGACGTGGTGGTGACGCCGGACGCGGTGTACCGTAGGCCGTGAGGTGACGGCCGTGCCCGAGTACACACCGCAGACCGAGGCCCAGATCGCGCGCGTGCTCGCCCAGCGCGGCAGCGTGTCGGGGTACGACCTCGCGGGACTGGAGGAGGCCGAGGCGCGCGCCTTCCTCGCGCGCTACGCCGCGGACCACGTCGCAGACGGCGTCACCCTCGAGGACGGCGTGCTGCTCGCGCCGGCGCCCCCGCCACCGACGCTCCCGCTCCCGGGACCCGCTCCGGCCGCGCCACAGCCGGCGGACGCCTTCGGCGTGCCGGCGCCGCCGCCCGACTTCCCCCCGGCGCCGGACGGCAAGGCCTCGCCCTGGCTGTGGCTGCTCACACTGTTCTTCGCACCGCTCGGCGGCGTGGTCGCGTGGGCGCTGTCGAAGGACCGCGACCCGAAGGCCGCCCGCGCGCACCTCGTCGCGAGCGCGCTGCTCGTGGTGCTCCCGGTCTGCCTCGGCCTCGCCGCGGCGCTGCTGCTGCCCGCCGACCTGCGGCAGCAGCTCGCGGACCCCGGCCTGGCCGGGAAGCCGGCCGCGTGGACCGCCTCGGCGAGCGGGAACCCGGTCTACTACTACTTCGGGACGGCCACTTGACCCGCATGTGTCGAGATGAAGCCTGTGGTCGACAGGCTGCGGCGGCGCTACGAGGGCAGGATCGACTTCATGGTGTACGCCGACATGAACACGGACCCCGACGCGAGTGACTACGCGAGGCAGCAGGGTGTCGAGTACGTGCCCACCTCGGTGCTCGTGTCGCCGACGGGCGAGGAGCTCGAGCGCTGGGTCGGCGCGCAGCCCGAAGGCACGGTGAGCGCGGCGTTCGACTCCGCGCTGGCGGGCGCCTCTCCGTAGCGCGCTACGCCGCCTACCGGCTCGCGGCGGCCTCGATCTCGGCGAGCTCGTCGAGCGTGACGAACGTGTATCCGCGCCGCTTCAGCTCGCGGACGACCGCCTCGAGCGCCTCGATCGTCTGAGCGCGGTCGCCGCCGCCGTCGTGCAGGAGGACGACCGCCCCCGGCTTGATAGCGCCGACCGTGCGCTGGGCGATGGCCGTGACACCCGGCCGCCTCCAGTCCCACGGGTCCACCGACCACATCGCGACCCGCAGCTTGCGCGCTTTCGCGACCTCCGCGAGCGAGGGGCTGAGCATCCCCTTCGGCGGCCGGAACCACGTGGGCGTCGCGCCGGTCGCGCGACGGATGGCGGTCTGGGCGGCGTCGATCTCCTTGGCGGACGCCACCCACGGCGTGCTGTTGTCCGTCGTGTGCGACCAGGTGTGGTTGCCCGCCTGGTGCCCCTCGTCCACCACGCGCCTCGCGAGCGCGGGGTACCGCTCGGCGCTCGCCCCGAGCATGAAGAACGTCGCCTTCGCGTCGTACTCATCGAGCAGCGAGAGCACCCGTTCGGTCTGCCCCGGCCACGGGCCGTCGTCGAACGTGAGTGCGACGACCTTCAGCCCGCCGGTGCCCCCCGAGCGCACGATGCGCACCGGCCTCGGCTCCACGAGCACGGTCTCGGAGACCACCCGGCCCGACGCCGCGCCGATCGTCACGCGCGAACGCCCCGCGCGACCCTCGTCGAGCACCTCGGCGATGGGGCCGGCACCGATCTCGACAGTGGGCGGCTCGATGACCGTCTCGGTCGTGTAGGTCGACTCCACGACGTCGGCGCCCGCGGTGTACGCCAGCACGTCGCCCGGGTAGACGCGCGCAGCCGCCGGCACCTGCGCGCCGTCGCGCCGCGCGGCGACCGGCCCGCCGGCGCCCGTCTCGACCACGGAACCGTCGTCTGCAGCGAGCAGGTCACCCGGGGCCGCCGAGGTCAGTCCGGACGCCTGGACGTCGCCGACGGTCGACCCCCACGAGGTCTCGACCGCACGCCTGTCGACGATCACGCCGATCGCCGAGAACGGCCGGTACACCGCCGTCATGAAGCCGGCGGCGACCAGTGCGAGCGCGAGCGCCTCGACGAGGCGTGCGCGTGCCGGGCCCGGGCGGACGACCTCGTGGGTGCGCATGCTCACGACTCGTGCGAGACGCGTGCCACGCGCCCGCCCGTGACGTCGAGCAGTTCGGCGAGGCTGACCCGCACCATCGAGTTCGGGGTGCCGCCGGCCGGGAAGAGCGTCTCGTACCGGCCGAGCGCCTCGTCGACGAGCACGGCGAGCCCGCCCGGCAGGTCGAACGGGCAGACGCCGCCGATCGAGTAGCCAGTCGCCTCGCGCACGAGCTCGCGACCGGAGAACACCGCCTCACCGGCCGCGCCGCACTCGGCCGCGATGGCGGCCGCGTCCCCGCGCCGGTCGCCCGCGACGAGCACGAGCACCGGGGCGTCGCGGGCCGTGAACACGAGTGACTTGGCGATCTGGCCGAGCTCGCAGCCCATCGCCTCGGCCGCGGCCGCAGCGGTCTTGGTCTGCGCCGGGTCATCGAAGACGGTGAGCCGGTCCGCCCACCCCCGCTCGTCGAGCCACGCGCGCACGCGCTCGGCCGAGCCGGCGCGGCGCTTCCCCTCGGCGGTGCGCTCGCCACCCACGCTAGCGGCTCCCCACCCACGGCTCGGGGACGCGGCGTGCGACGCGCAGCGGCATCCGCAGCGAGTCGAGCACCGACTCGAGGTCCTCGCGCCAGACCGCGAGCGAGCGCAGGTCCATGCGCATGAGCGGCATGTCGGGATGCGGCCGCACGACGGTGAATCCCAAGCGGAGCAGGAACTCGACGCCCACCATCGGCGAGTGCGCGTAGTCGACCTGGCCCGCCACGCCGTACGCCTCGACGGCGCGCTCGCCGCGCTGGACGAGGTCTCGCAGCGCGGCCTGCATGAGCACCTTGCCGAAGCCGTGCTGCCTCGCCTCGGGCACGATGTGCATGCATGCGATGAGCGGCGCGTCGCCTGTGGGCGGCCCCGCCGGCATGAGTGCGGCTTGCGGCAGGAACGCCGGCGGCGCGTACTTGATCACGCCGAGGACCTCGCCGTCCTCCACGACCACGCGCCCGCAGTCGCCCCACTGCGCGTTGACGTACGCGATCCAGCCCTTGGCCGTCTCGACGTCGGTCTCGGCGCCGCACCGCGCCTCGAGGCGCTCGGCCGACTCCCAGAACACGCACCCGAGGCACATGTCGGGCAGCTTCTCGGCGAGCTCGGGGGTCAGTGGTCTGAACTTGCGTGCCACGGCGGCGTGTCCGTCCTACTCCTCGTCATCGGGACGCAGCGCCTCGGCGAGCGTCGCGCGCATGCCCTTCCACGCGCGCCGTGCGATGCGCCCGGTCGTCCGTCCCGCTTGCGATTCCGAGACCATCTTAGCGGCTGCCATGCCGGCCGCGGTGACCTTGATGCCCGCCTCCCGCGCTAGGCCGGCCGCCGTGCCCGCCGCCTCGCGCGCCGCCGCCTTCGCGGTGCCCGCGAC
>VAUM01000071.1 GCA_005774595.1 Actinomycetota bacterium | reverse complement strand
AGCTCGCAGACCGCGTCCGAGACCGCGAGGGTGACGTCCCAGTGGCCCCCGGGCTCCGGCAGCGGCATGCCGCCCTCGGCCGCCTCCTCGGCGGCTTCCGCGATGCGCGCCGCGGCGGCGAGCGCCTCGATGGGATGGGCGCCGACGGCCGTCTCGCCCGAGAGCATCACCGCGTCCGCGCGCTGGAAGACCGCGGTCGCCACGTCGGACGCCTCCGCGCGCGTGGGCCGGTCGGCGGTCAGCATCGACTGGAGCATCTCGGTGGCCACGATGACGGGCCTGCCCGCCTCGCGCGCCATGCGCACGAGCCCTCGCTGGATCACGGGCACCCGCTCGGGCGAGGTCTCGGCGCCCAGGTCGCCGCGCGCGACCATCACCGCGTCGGCCGCATCGACGATCTCGGGCAGCGCGGCGAGCGCCTCGTGCTTCTCGACCTTGGCGACGATGGGCACCGCTCGCTCACCCATCGCTGCGCGCAGGCGCTCGACGTCCGCTGCGGAGCGCACGAACGACTGCGCCACGAGGTCGACGCCCACATCAAGCCCCCATGCCAGGTCGTCGAGGTCCTTGGGTGTCACGCCGTCGACCGACAGCGTCCGGCCCGCGACGTTGACGCCCTTGCGGGCCTTCAGGGGCCCGCCGACCTCGACGCGCGTGAACACGGACGGCCCCTTCACGTCCTCGACGCGCAGTCTCACGCGCCCATCGTCGAGCAGCACCGCATCACCGGTGCGCACGTCGTTCGCCAGGCCCGCATGCGTCACGCACGCGCGGGTCGCGTCGCCGGCGCACTCCTCGCCGCCGCGAAGCTCGAAGACGGCGCCCTCCTTGAGCACGACTCCCTCGGCCATCGGCCCGATGCGGATCTTGGGCCCCGACAGGTCGAGCATCACCGCGACGTGCCTGCCGGCGCGCTGCGCGGCGGCGCGCACGCCATCCAGCAGCGGCTCGAGCCCCTCGGGCCCCGCGTGTGAGGCGTTGAGCCGGGCGACGTCGAGTCCCGTCGACACGAGCGCGTCGAGGACCGCGGGCGATGACGAGGCGGGCCCGAGGGTGGCGACCAGCTTCACGCGGCGCGTCACGGCCGCCCCTACTCCTCGCCGGTCCTCGGAAGCCGGATCAGCATCACGCCGTCCTCCTCGCGGCGGACGGTGATCTCGCCGCCTCCGAGACGGTGAGCGGCGGTGCGCAGGTTGCCGTAGATGCGGTCGATCCACTCGCGGTCGGTGTGCACGAGCAGCGCGCGGTCGCCGGACAGCAGGAAGAAGCGCACGAGGCGGGTGGCCACGCCGCGCGGAGGCGGCGCCGGCACGGTGGTCTCGCGGGCCTCGGCGGCCCAGGTCTCCTCGCCGGTGAATGTGGGCGTCCAGTTCGCGAGCTCCGCGACGAACACCACGGCCCGCTGCGCGCCTTCGCCGCGAACGATGCGCGAACGGACGTCGAAGCCCTGCGCGGCGGCGGAGCGCGAGAGGTACGCCCAGTCCATCGAGCCGTCCTCGGGCAGCATCATCACCACGCGGTGGCGGACGCGGATCGCCAGCTCGAGCAGGAGCTTCATCAGGCCGAGGCCCCTGCGCGGCGTGAAGGTGACGACGGCGACGTCGTAGGCCACGTCGCGCGGCAGGTCCTCGGTCATGCCTCGCAAGACGTTGAGCTTCTCGGACGACGCGACGTCCTTGGCGAGCAGGCGCCTCAGCATGCCGGCCGACGGCTCGAGCGCGGTGAGCATCGCCGAGCTCTCGAGCAGCGGGCCGGTCATCAGCCCCGTCGCCGCGCCGACCTCGAGCACGCGCGAGCCGCCCGGGATCTCGGACTGCACCGCGCCGGTCAGCTCGGGGAAGACGCGCTCGGCGCCGTACTCGTGGGCGTAGTCGTCGGCGAGGCGCTCGCGGCGCGCCAGCGCGGACTCCAGCGGCACGCCGAAGTCGTGCGTGGCCACACCTGTGGTCCTCCTGGGCACGCGGCCGCCCCCCTCGCGCCTCCCGCGCGCTACCGGATGTTGTAGAACGCCTCCATGCCGGGGTACACCGACGACTCCGCGAGCTCCTCCTCGATGCGCAGGAGCTGGTTGTACTTGGCGATGCGGTCCGAGCGGGCCGGCGCGCCGGTCTTGATCTGGCCGGCGTTCACGGCCACGGCGAGGTCCGCGATCGTGCTGTCCTCGGTCTCGCCCGAGCGGTGCGAGATCACGCACGTGTAGCCGGCACGCTTGGCGGTCTCGATGGCCTCGAGCGTCTCGGTGAGGGTGCCGATCTGGTTGACCTTGACGAGGATCGAGTTGGCGACCCCCATCGCGATGCCCTTCTTGAGGCGCTCGGTGTTGGTGACGAACAGGTCGTCGCCCACGAGCTGGATCCGCGAACCGAGCCGCTCGGTCAGCAGCTTCCAGCCGTCCCAGTCCTCCTCGGCCATGCCGTCCTCGATGCTGACGATCGGGTAGCGGTCCACGAGGTCGGCCCAGAAGTCCACCATCTGCGCGCTCGTGAGCTCGCGGCCCTCGCCTTTGAGCATGTAGACGCCGCGCTCGGCGTCGTAGATCTCGGTCGTGGCCGGGTCGAGCGCGATGCGGATCTGCTCGCCGGGCGTGTAGCCGGCCTGCTCGATGGCGGCCATGATGACCTTGAGCGCATCCTCGTTGCTGTCGAGGTCCGGCGCGAAGCCGCCCTCGTCGCCGACACCCGTGGCGAGCTTGCGCTCCTTCAGGACCTTCTTGAGCGTGTGGTAGATCTCCGCGCACATGCGCAGGCCCTCGCGGAAGGAGCCCGCGCCGACCGGCATGACCATGAACTCCTGCAAGTCGACGTTGTTATCCGCGTGCGCGCCGCCGTTCATGATGTTCATCATCGGGACCGGCAGGGTGCAGGCGTTCGGGCCGCCGAGGTAGCTGTAGAGCGTCAGCTCGGTGGACTCGGCGGCCGCGCGGGCAGCGGCCAGCGACACGCCGAGGACCGCGTTGGCGCCGAGAGCGGCCTTGTTCGGCGTGGCGTCGAGCGCGACCATGGCGGCGTCGAGGCCGCGCTGGTCGGTGGCATCGATGCCGACGAGTTCCTCGGCCAGCGTCTCGTTCACGTTCTTGACGGCCGTGAGCACGCCCTTGCCCAGGTAGCGCGCGGAGTCGCCGTCGCGCAGCTCGACCGCCTCGAACGCTCCGGTCGACGCGCCCGAGGGCACCATCGCGCGGCCGAACGAGCCGTCGTCGAGCAGGACCTCGACCTCGACGGTCGGGTTGCCGCGCGAGTCGAGCACCTCGCGCGCGTGGATGTCGGTGATGTAGCTCATGTACGGTCGTCCCCTTCCCGTTTCGCGGCGGCCGCCCCGCTCACGCGGGCCTTGGCGGCCTGCCAGCGACCTTCCATGTCCTCGATGTGCATCCCCTGAAGCGTGACACCATCCTCGCGCGCGCGGCGCTCCATGTCACGGAATCTCGCCGAGAACCGCTCGCACGCCTCGCGCAGGCAGGTCTCGGCGTCGAGGCCCTGCTTGCGCGCGAGGTTGACCACGGTGAACAGCAGGTCGCCGACCTCGTGCGCGGCCTCGGGCGAGCCCGGCTCGGTGGCCTTGAGCTCGTCGATCTCCTCGTGGACCTTGGTCCACACGCCGTCGAGGTCCTCCCACTCGAACCCGACCGCCACCGCGCGGCGCGAGATCTTCTGCGCGTACATGAGCGCGGGCAGCGTGGGCGTGACGCCGTCGAGGGCGGAGGGCTCGGCGGCGGGGGCACCGGGAGCATCCGCCTCGCCGGCCGCCGCGTTCGCGCGCTCGCCGGCCTTGATGGCGTCCCAGCGGTGCATGACCTCCTCGGGGGTGGCCGCGACCGCGTCGCCGAAGATGTGCGGGTGGCGACGGCGGATCTTCTCCGAGATGCCGGCCGTCACGTCGCCGATCGTGAACGCGCCCTCGTCGGCCGCGATCTGCGCATGGAGCACGACTTGGAGCAGCACGTCGCCGAGCTCGTCGGCCAGGTGCGCGTGGTCACCCTCGTCGATGGCGGCGACGGCCTCGTACGCCTCCTCGAGCATGTGCGTGCGCAAGGTCGCGTGCGTCTGGGCGCGGTCCCACGGGCAACCGTCCGGCGCACGCAGGCGCGCGACGATGGCCACGAACTCCTCGAAGCCGCCGGCCGGAGCGGGGTCCATGGGGCGCCGTCGCGGCTCGCGGGCCTTCGCTACTTGGTCGTCGTGGCGGTGCTCGCCGGGGCCTTCGGCTTGGTCCGCTGCGGCGCGCCCGTCGCGGTCGTCGGCCGCGTGGTGGTGCCGGTCGTCGGCACCGGACCCTCGACAGCGGCCTTCAGATCCTCGTCGAAGATCTCGATCTCGGCCTCGGCGCGCAGCTTCTGCAGGTAGTTCTGGTACGACTGCGCCTGCGACTGCTGGAACAGGATCTGGCGGATCTGCTCCTTGACCTCCTCGAGCGTCTTCTGCTTGTCGCTCTTCTTCTCGATCATCTTGATGACGTGCCAGCCGAACGACGTCTTGACCGGCTTCGAGATGGCGCCCACGCCGAGCTTGTCGGCTGCGGCCTGGAACTCGGCCGCGTACGGCATCGTCGCCCAACCGAGATCGCCGCCCTTCGACGCGGTCGCGGCGTCCTTCGAGTACTGCTTGGCCAGCCCGGCGAAGTCGGAGCCGCCGGCAGCCTTGCCGTAGACCTCGTCGGCGGTCTTCTGGTCGTTCAGGAGCACGTGCGCGACGTGGATCATCTCGTAGGGCTGGCGCACGTAGCGCGACTTGTTCTTGTCGTAGTGGACCTTGATCTCCTCGTCAGAGATCGTGACGTCAGCGGCGACCTTCTTGATGAGCGCCTGCGAGGTCATCTGGTCGCGCGTGAACTCGGTGAACTGCTCGATGTCGTAGCCGGACTTGGACAGCGCGGCCTCGAAGGCGGCCTGGTCCTTGAAGCCCTTCTTCAGGTTCTCGATCTGCTTGGCGACCTCTTCGTCGGTGACCTTGACGCCTTCCTTGTCGGCCGCCTGGCTCAGGAGCTCGGCGTCGATCATCTGGTTCAAGAGGGAGCGGCGGAAGCGGAACTCGGCGTCGGCGTTGCCGAACATCGTCGGGTACTGCTCCTTGTAGCGTGCGATCTCCTTGTCGAAGTCGTCCTGCTTGATGCCCTTGCCGTTGACCTTGGCGATGAGCCCGGCGTTCGTGCACGCGCAGCCGGCGGAACCGGCGAGCAGGACTGCGGCGAGCAGGACGGCGACGATCGAGGTGAGACGCTTCATGCTTCCTCCGATGAGAGACAGACCCTGCATCCTCAGACCCCCGTCAGGGCTCCGGCCAGTATAGCATCGAGCACCCGCTCGGCCGCTCCCAGCGGCTCCTCGTCACGCTCGAGCGGGACGACCAGCTTGCGCGGCCCGACGAGGTACACCGCGCCGCCCTTCGCGAACGCCGCGCGGACCTCGTCGGCGGGCTCGACGGGCATCACGGTGAGCCTGCGTCGGGCCACCGCCACGCTCGTCGCGCCGGCCTCGGCGGCCTTCGCGCGCACGCGAGCCACTTGTAGCAGGTCGGCCGCCTGGGGCGGCGGCGCTCCGTGCTTCTCCACGAGTTCTCCGCGGACGCGCTCCGCAGCCTCCGGCGTGAGCGCTCCCGCGATCGCGCGGTAAAGGCGCACGCGCTCGCCCGCGTCCGGGACGTACTCGTCGGGCAGGTACGCCTTCACGGCGATGTCGACGCGCACCTCGGGGTGCGCCACCGGTGGCTCGCCGCGCGCCTCGGCCACCGCCTCGCGGATCATCTGCGCGTACAGGTCGAAGCCGACCGCCGACAGCGAGCCGGACTGCTCGGCGCCCAGAAGCGAGCCCGCGCCGCGGATCTCGAGGTCGCGCATGGCGATCTTGATGCCGCTTCCGAGCTCGTCGTGGTCGCGGATGGCCATGAGACGCTCCGCGGCCTGGTCGGTCAGGCCCGCGGCGCGCGGGAACAGGAAGTACGCGTACGCGCGCACGTGCGAGCGGCCGACGCGGCCCTTGAGCTGGTAGAGCTGGGCCAAGCCGAGGCGCTGCGAGTCCTCGATGATCAGCGTGTTCGAGTGCGGGTTGTCGATGCCCGACTCGATGATGGTGGTGGCCACGAGCACGTCGGCCTCGCCGGCTGCGTAGCTCTCCATCACCGCCTCGAGCTGGCGCTCCGACATCTGCCCGTGCGCCACGAGCACGCGTGCCTCGGGCGCCGCGTCGGTGACCCGGCGTGCGGCCTCGTCGATGGAGCGCACGCGGTTCGAGACGAAGTAGACCTGGCCGCCACGCTCGAGCTCTGCGCGGATGGCGCCGGACACCACGTCGGCGTCGTACTCGCCGACGTGCACCTTGATCGGGAAGCGGTTGGGCGGCGGCGTGTCGATGACCGACATGTCGCGCACACCCGACAGCGCCATCTGCAGCGTGCGAGGGATCGGCGTGGCCGACAGCGTGAGCACGTCGACCTGCTCGCGCAGGTGCTTCAGGTGCTCCTTGTGCTGCACCCCGAAGCGCTGCTCCTCGTCGACGACCACGAGGCCGAGCTGCTTGGGCGCGACGTCGTGCGAGAGCAGGCGGTGCGTGCCGATGAGCACGTCGACCTCACCAGCCGCGAAGTCGGCGAGCGTGGCGGACTGCTGCGCCGAGCTGCGGAAACGCGAGAGCACGTCGACGCGCACGGGGAACGGGGCGAACCGCTCGGAGAAGGTCGTGAAGTGCTGCTGTGCGAGGATGGTGGTCGGGCACAGCACGAGGACCTGGCGGCCGTCCTGGACCGCCTTGAACGCCGCGCGGATGGCGACCTCAGTCTTGCCGTAGCCGACGTCGCCGCAGATGAGCCGGTCCATCGGCTTGTCTGACTCCATGTCGGACTTCACGTCAGCGATGGCGGCGAGCTGGTCGGGCGTCTCCTCGTACGGGAACATCGCCTCCATCTCCATCTGCCACGGCGTGTCCGACGGGAAGACGTGGCCGGTCACGGCGGCGCGGCGCGCGTAGAGGTCGACGAGGTCGAACGCGAGCTTGCGTGCGGCCTTGCGGGCCTTGGCGGTGGCGCGCGTCCAGTCCGCGGTGTTCAGGCGCGTGACGCGCGGCGCAGAGCCGTCGGGGCCGACGAAGCGCGTGACGCGGTCGAGCTGCTCGACCGGGACGTAGAGCTTGTCGCCGTGCGCGTACTCGAGCAGCAGGTAGTCGCGCTCGGTGCCGGCCGTTTCGCGGCGCGTGAGCTCGCGGAAGAGCGCGATGCCGTGCACCGCGTGGACGACCCAGTCGCCGGGCGCGAAGTCGAACGTGATCTGCGAGGGATCGACGCCGCGGGCGGAGCGGGCGCGCCCGCCACGGGGCGCGACGTCCTCGATCGAGACGAGCGCGAGGCGGGCGTCAGGTACGACGAAGCCGGCGGGGACGTCGGCGCGGGTGACGTGCACGCGCTTGGGCGCGAGTGAAGCCGGCGGCTCGGGCAGGTCGGTGACGGCGAGACCGGCGTCGGCGAGCGCGTCGGTGACGCGAGCGCGCTGCTCGCGGTTGGGCGCGGCGAACACGACGCGGCTGCCGGCGTCCAGCAG
>VAUM01000070.1 GCA_005774595.1 Actinomycetota bacterium | reverse complement strand
ATGCCGCTCGGCGTCCAGATCGCCAAGACGCTCGAGAAGGTCGCCGGCACCGGCGGGGCGATCGACACGATCGCCCCGTCCCACGGCGTGGGCTGGCGGGGCGCCGACGTCGGCGCCGTGCTCGCCGAGTACGGCCGGTTGGCCGCCGGCGAGACGCGGCCGAAGGTCGTCGTCGCGTACAGCACGATGTGGGGCTCGACCGACGCGATGGCGCGCGCGATCACCGACGGCGTCGCGCAGGCCGGCGCCGAGGTCGCCGCGTACGACCTGGCCGCCTCGCACCTCGCGCAGGTCACTCGCGACCTGCTCGACGCGCGCGTGCTGCTGCTCGGCTCACCGACCCTGCATCACGGGATGCTCTACCGCACGGCCGGCTACCTCCAGTACCTCGCGGGCCTCAAGCCGGCCGGCAAGGTCGCGGGCGTCTTCGGCTCCTTCGGCTGGAGCAGCGGCGCGACGAAGCAGATGACCGAGCGCTTGGCCGAGATCGGTATCGAGCCGGTACTCGGCGAGATCACGCTCAAGTACCGGCCGACGGCCGACGACCTCGCCGCGTGCATCGAGTTCGGACGCGCGGCCGGTCGCGCGGCGCTGGAGGGCTGAGTCCTACCCGCCCGAGCGCCACGCCTCGAGTGCCTCGGCCGCCTCGGCGACCGACAGCGCCGGCGGCGGCGCCGACGCGTCGCGCTCGCGCAGCGCGGCGAACAGCTCGGCGAGCACCGGGGGCCGGATGTTGGACGCCGCGAGCTGAGCGGCCGCGCCGAACACCTCGGCCGGCGTGCCGGAGAGCGCGATCTCGCCGCCCGGGGAGAGCACGTACGCGTAGTCGGCGAACTCGGGCACCGCGTCGATGTCGTGCGTCGACATGATCACCGTCGTCCCGTGTTCGGCCGCCAGATGCCCGAGCAGGCCGAGCAGCGAGTCGCGGCTCTCGGGGTCGAGCCCCTCGAACGGCTCGTCGAGCACGAGCAGTTCCGGGCGCATCGCGAGCGCGCCGGCGAGAGCGACTTTCCGCTTCTCGCCGCCGGACAGGTTGTGCGGCACGCGGCCGGCCAACTCGGTGATGCCGAGCGCCGCGAGCGCCTCGTCCACGCGCTCGCGCACGTCGGCCTCGGGCATGCCGTGCTGCCGCGGCCCGAACGCGACGTCGTCTGCGACCGTCGGCATGAGGATCTGCTCGTCGACGTTCTGGAGCACCACGCCGATGCGGTGCCGGATCTCGCGCCACTCGGCGGCCGGGTCGACGCCGAAGACGCGCACCTCGCCCTCCTCGGAGCGCAGTAGCCCGAGCAGGTGGTAGAGCATCGTCGTCTTGCCCGCGCCGTTGGGGCCGAGCACCGCCACGCGCTGGCCGCGCAGCGCGACGAAGTCGAGCCCGCACAGGTGGACCTGCGTGCCGTCCTCGTACGAGTGCCGAACGCACGATACGCGCGCGACCTCCTCGCGCGTCGATGCCGGTGTGTTCATCGCTTCCTCCGTCCTCCGTGCGCCGCGCCCGCGGCAGCCAGCGCGACGAGCGCGGCCGCGGGCGGCAGCCACGAGTAGGGGTTCAGGGCCTCCGCGCTCATGCGCCACGCCGCGGACGCGGCGAGCAGCGCCGCAGCAGCGCACACGAGCGCGGCGTCGCGGGCGGGCGCGTCGGAGCGCGCGGCCGCCGTCCGCAGCCGGCCCTCGTAGCCGCGTACGCGCATGACGTCGTAGTCGTGCTGGGCCAGGTCGAGCGCGTACAGCAGCAGGCCGGCGAGCGCACGCGTCACGACGCGGGCGCGGGCGACCGGGTCGCGGGCGCCGGCGCTGCGCAGGCGGGCGGCGCGGGTGAGGTCGGCGAACTTGCCGAGCATGATGAAGAGCGCGCGGTAGGTCATCAGCAGCGCGTCGCCCACGAGCGAGGGCGTGATCCGCTGGACGGCTGCGAACACCTGTGGGTAGGGGGTCGTGAACACGACCGTGAGCGCGGCGAGCGCGGCGGTCACCGCTTTGAGCACGACGACGGTCGCGGTGAGCGCGTCGGGCGCCGAGGCGAACGCGAACACCGCGGCGAACACGGCGGGGTACGCGGCGAGGCCGAACACCGCGCGTGCCGGAAGGCGGCAGGCGATCACCAGCGCTGAGAGCGCGAGGGCCAGCGCGAGCACGACGAACGCGTTCCACGAGACGACGACCGCGGCGAGCACGAGCGCGAGCGCGGCGAGCTTCGAGGCCGGTGCGGTGCGGTGGAGGAACGAGCCGCCCCGCACGGCGCTGGTGTCGACGACCGCGAGGTCCACGTCAGTGTCGCCCCTGCGCGTCGCCGTGCGGGCGGCGGCGGTCCTCGGCGAGCGCGCCGCCGAACACCAGCGCCGGGCGCACGCGCGCGACGTAGCCCACGATCGCGGCGGCGATGAGCGCCTCCATGAGCCATCCGGCCGGCCCGAGTGCGTAGACGACCGCGGCGAAACGTCCCACCGACAGCCCACCGCCCGCGCCCGTCTCGGCGCCGTCTGGCTCCTCGCCGCCCGAGAACAGCCCGAGCGTCACGACCCCGTCCGCGAACGGGGCCCGGAAGGTGAGCGACGACGGGTCGAGCGCGCCCGTCTCCCGCGACGTGGCCGCGTCCCCGCCCGCGAGCGCGACGATCCCGACGAGCATCGTGGTGGTCACGGCGAGCGTCACCACCGTCGCGATACCGGCGGCGAGCCCCGCGCGCCCGCGCCCGAGCATGCGGATGCCGCCGCGGAACAGCGTCCACCCGAGCGCGATCTCGGCCGCCGCCACGATCGTGTTCAGCCCGAGGACCGTGACGCCGCCGTGTCCGAGCATCGCCAGCACGACCTCCACGATGAACGCCGCCACAGCCCCGAGCACCGGACCGAGCAGGATCCCCGCGACGACAGTGAGGTTCACGTGGTAGGCGAGCGGCACGATCTCGGCCGTCATCGCCACGAGCATGAGCGCCGAGGCGACGCCGAGCAGCGGCACGCGCCGGCGCACGTCGGCCGCCTTCGCGCCGCGGCCGGCCAGCCATACGAGGGCGAGCGCGAGCAGCCAGCCGCCGCCCCACAGCCACAGGGGCAGCACGCCGTCCGGGACGTGGATGTGCGACATCGGCCTCTCAGCCCGCCCGCCGCGCGCACGGGCCGCACAGCCCGTACAGCGTCACCTCGTGCCGGGTGACGCGGAAGCCGCCGGGCGGCACGAGGTGCTCGACCGCGCACGGGGTCGCCTCGACCCGGCCGCACGATGTGCACACGGCGTGATGGTGGTGCCCCGCCTCGCCGCACACCGCGTACAGCGCGCGCCCGTCCCGCTCACCGACGGCGTCGAGATGCCCCGACGCGACCATCGCCGCGACCGCGCGGTAGACCGTCGCCGTGCCTACACCCGGGTCGATCTCCCGCGCTCGGACGGCCAGGTCGTCGACGCTGAACGCGCCGCCCATCATCGCGGCTGCGGCCGAGATCGACGCGCGCTGCCGGCTGACCCGGCCGCGTCCGTACGGTGCCCGGTCCTCCACGGGAGACCTCCTCGCGCGATGCGGAAGTGAGAACCGTTCTCAGTTAGGGAGTATACCCCGTGGGCCAGACGCAATCACCGAGGACCGCCCGCAGGGAGTCCGCCAGTTCCGGCAGGTCGACCTGAGCGGTCTCCCATACGATGCCGAGGCTGACCACGTCGTACTCGTGAGCGAGCAGGTTCCGCATGTCGATGGCGTCGCGCCAGGGGACTGTGTCGTGCGCGTCGGCGTATCGCGTCGAAACCCGCCGGGCCGCTTCGCCGATGATCTCCAGCCGTCTGATGACGGCATCCTGGAGCACGGGGTCAGCCTCGAAGGACTTGAAGGTCACACCCGCGAGATAGCACGCGACCCGCTCGGCCGACTGGAGCATGTCGAGCGTGTACGCGTCATCACGCGGCGTAGATGACACGCGCGCCCTCCAGGATCGCGGCGCGGCGCATCGCGTTGTCGCTGCGCTCTACCGCGGCGCGTTCGACCACATCAACCGGCCGCCCGAACACGCCGGCCAGCGTGTTGCGCAGCCGGGCGAGATCGCGAAGCCGCGGCCTGGTGTACGGGGCGAACGTGACCAGGACGTCCACGTCGCTGTCGGCGCGGAAGTCGTCCCGGAGTGCGGAGCCGAAGAGTGCGAGCTCGGTGACGCCGTTGTCCTCGCATGCCGCGGCGAGCGCGAGCACGTCCACCGTCAGGCGGGGGGCCGTCGCTGTCCCGTAGGCCGCGACCGTCTCGGCAGCGATCCCGGCAGCGCCCGGGCGCAGCGCCTCGGCGACGCGTGCGAGGTTCGCAAGGCTGGCGGTGCGGTACCCCGTCCGCTCCCATCGGGCGACCTGCTGCTGCCGCACGCCCAGCGCGTCACCGAGGTCGCGCTGCGAGAGCCCAGCGGCATGCCTGGCGGCGACCAACGCGGGTCCGATGTCGATGAGCGAGATCACGCGCCGAGCATACAACCGTTCGGTTGTCGCTGACAACAACCGAACGGTTGTCGCCCCGGTGCCTCGCTACGGACGCGCGGCGGCGTCGGTGAACGGCTCGAGTCCGATCGCGTCGGCCATGGCGCGGTTGCCCGCGGCGTTGGGGTGAGTGCCGTCGTCGGTGTAGTCGGCCGCGCCGGAGCCCGGCAGCGACACGGAGCCGGCCGGCGACTCGAGCGCCGCGAAGAAGTCGATGCACGCGTAGCCGTGCGCCTCCGCGTACGAGCGGATCCAGGCGTTGAGCTCGAGCGTGTCGGCGCGCTGCCGGCCCCACATCTGCGAGCGGGGCGGCACGGTCGCCATGACCGGCACGACGCCCTGCGACGCGCAGCGCTCGACCATCCACGCGAGGTTGTCCTCGGCCTGCTCGAGCGGCAGCCCGCCCTCGATGTCGTTGCTGCCGCCGAACACGATCACCACGTCGGCCGATTGGGCGCGCAGCGCGCCGTCGAAGCGGGCGCGCATCTGCCACGTCGTGTCACCGCCGATCCCGGCGTTGACGACCACGTACCGCTCTCCCGCGATCGTCTCGTATTCGCCGGGGCGGCTCGGCTGCTGCTGGGCGGGGTCGTCGCCGAGCCGCTCGAGCAGCAGCGCGAGCCACTGCTGCCGCTCCGTCACGTCGCACCACCCCACCGCCTCGGTGATGCTGTCGCCGACGGCGGTGATGCGCACGGGGCCGGTGCGCTCCGCCCGCGTCCGCTCCGTCGCCACCGCGCCCTCGGCCGCTGCTGTCGCGCCCGCGCTCGCCGCCGGCGGTGCGGCCGCCGGCCCGGCCGCCGGCGCGCATGCGGCCACCGCACCCGCGATGGCGAGCGCGATGGCGGCGTGCCCTGCGTGCCTCGCATGTCCCGTGCGTCCCATGCGTGCGAGCGTACACCGCCGCCGGCAGGTTCGGGTACCATAACGGATGCTTATCGAGCAACGCACGGCCCCCGCTCCGAGGAGTCCTCTGTGAACATCCAGCACCTGCGCACGTTCGTCGCCGTCGTCGAGCGGGGCTCGTTCTCCGAGGCCGCGCGTGCGCTCGGCATCTCGCAGCCGGCCGTCACCATGCAGATCCAGTCGCTCGAGTCCGACGTCGCCGCGACGCTGCTCGACCGCCGCTACCGCAAGGTCGACCTGACCGAGGCCGGGCGCGTTCTGCTCCCGCACGCCCGCGCGATCCTGTCGCAGGTCGACGCCGCCCGAGACGAGATCGAGACGCTCGCCGGCACCGTCACCGGCCGGCTCACGCTCGCGGCGAGCACGACCCCGGGCCAGTACGTCCTGCCGCGGCTCCTCGGCGGGTTCCTCGCCGCCAACCCGGAGGTCGGCGTGGAGCTGCGCGTGCACGACACGGCCGAGGTCATCGAGGCGGTGGAGAGCGGCCGCGCGAACCTCGGCGTCACGGGCGCGCGCGTGTCCGGCGCACGCGTCGAGTACGAGCCGTTCGTCGACGACGAACTCGTCATGATCTGCCATCCGGACGACCCGCTCGCCGGGCGCGAGGTCCTCGGCCTGTCCGAGCTCACCTCGGCCGCGTTCATCATGCGCGAGAGCGGCTCAGGCACCCGCATGGTGCTCGAGGACCTGTTCCGGGCCGAGGGCGTCGACCCCGGCGAGCTGCGCGTCGTGATGGAGCTCGGCACCAGCGAGGCGATCGTCTCAGCGGTCGAGGGCGGCATGGGGGTCGGCGTCGTCAGCCGCTACGTGGCGCACCGGCCGCTGGCCGACGGCGCGGTCGCGCTGGTGCGCGAGGGGCACTTCCCGGTCGTCCGCCCGCTCTACCTCGTCGTGCCGAGGGGAACGCTCACGCGCGCCTCATCGGCGCTGCTCGCGGTGCTGCGGGCGCAGGCGCCCGCATAGCGGGAAGGTCGGCTGCACGCTGCGCCCGCATGGCCTCTTTGTGCGCGCACGGGCGCTGGGCTATCCTGACCGCACGCCGCACGGGGTGTGCGGTGACACATCTCCGAGCCCGGAAGCCCTACCGCTCGCGTCCCTGCAGGCGCGCAGTCATGGGCCCCGGGCCGATAGGGTCGACGCGGGAAACCGGTCGGCCTCCCGCGCTCGGAAAGGAGACGCATATGCACCACCTGTACCGCGCGCCTCGATGGAGGCGCACGGCGGCGCTGCTCCTGGCCGCCGCACTCGCCGTCTCGCTCGCCGCCTGCAAGCCGGCGGCGACGACCGAGACCAAGCCGCCCGCAGCCACCAGCGAGGTCGTCGTGGCCTCCACGACCTCGACCCAGGACTCGGGCCTGTTCGACGTGCTCCAGCCGGAGTTCGAGAAGGCCTATCCGCAGTACAAGCTCAAGATCGTCGCCGTCGGCACCGGCGAGGCGCTCAAGCTCGGGGAGACGAAGGACGCCGACGTGCTCCTGGTCCACGCGAAGTCCGACGAGGAGAAGTTCGTCGCCAACGGCTTCGGCAAGGAGCGGCGCGACGTCTGCTACAACGACTTCATCATCGTCGGGCCCGAGGCCGACCCGTCGGGCGTCAAGGCCGCCGCCGACACCACTGCTGCGATGCAGGCGCTCGCGACCGGCAAGGCCGAGTTCATCTCGCGCGGCGACGACTCCGGCACCCACAAGAAGGAGCTCAAGCTCTGGAAGGCCGCCGGCATCGCGACGCCGACGCCCGAGGCCCAGTCGTGGTACGAGTCGACGGGTCAGGGAATGGGCGAGACGCTCAAGGTGGCATCCGAGAAGACCGGCTACACGCTGACCGACCGCGCGACCTTCCTCGCGATGGAGGACAAGGGCGGCCTGGCCATCGTGCGAGAAGGCGACAAGGGCCTGCTCAACCAGTACGGTGTCATCGTGGTCACCGGCGCGAAGAACGAGGCCGGCGGCCAGGCGTTCTTCGACTACGTCCTGTCGGCTGCCGGCCAGCAGATCATCGGCGCCTTCGGCGTGGAGAAGTACGGCCAGGCGCTGTTCACGCCGAACGCGAAGTAGCGAAGGCGCCGCGAGCCGATGGAGCTGTTCGCCGACGCGATCGCCGAAGGGGCCTCCCTGCTGTCCACGGGAGGGCTCGACGTGTGGACGATCGTCGTCACGTCCGTGCGCGTCTCGGGCGCCGCGACGCTCATCGCGCTGGTGCTCGGCGTGCCGCTCGGCTACCTGATCGGCTCGAAGCGCTTCCT
>VAUM01000069.1 GCA_005774595.1 Actinomycetota bacterium | reverse complement strand
GTATAAGATCCAGCGAGCAGGAAGATCGCGTACGCGAGCCACGGCCCCGTGATCGCGAGCAGGCGGCCGAGCGGCGCGTCTCGGAACACCGCTGCCGTCATGCCCCACGTCACCGCCGCCCCGACGCACGTCGTCGCGACGAGCAGTGCGGCAGCCGACAGCGCCTTGCCGAGTATGAACGCGGTCCTCGACAGCGGCTTCGTGAGCACGAGGACCGCGGTGCCCGACCGTCGCTCGCCGGACACCAGCCCGCCCCACATGATCACGAGCGCGAACGTCACCATCTGGGTGAGGTTCCTCACCCACTGCGCGTAGGCGTCCAGGTAGGTCGGTGTCGGCAACTCGATGCGCACTCCGCTGCTCGCGGGCATCACCGCCGCGAGGATCTGCGGCGTGAGCCTGGCAAGCGGCGGCCCGGTCAGCGCGACGAACAGCACGATGCCCGGCAGCACCCAGATGCGCCAGGTACGCACGATCTCGAACAGCTCCTTGCGCAGGAACGCGGCGAACGCCTTCACGCCGCCTCGCCTCCCCCGCCCACGAGGTCGAGGAAGACGTCCTCGAGCGAGGCCTCGGCCATCTCGAAGCGCACGAGCGGCACCGACAGCACGGTGATCAGCCCCGGGATCTCGAACTGCGCCGCGGCGAGGTCCGACGCGTTGATGCGCAGCACGCGGCCATCGCGCGTCACGCCCGTGCACCACGCCCGCCTGCGCACGTCGGCCTCGAGGCGCTCGGCGCCGTCGGCCACCTCGACCTCGAACAGGTGACCACCGCGTGGCGCGAGCAGCTCTTCGAGCGTGCCCTCGGCCACCACGCGCCCTGCGCTCAGGATGCCGACCCGGTCGCACACGCGCTCTACGTCGGCCAGGATGTGGGTCGAGAACAGCACGGTCGTCCGGCCGCGGAGCGACGCGATCATCTCGAGCACGTCCCGGCGTCCCATCGGGTCGAGCGCCGAGGTCGGTTCGTCGAGCATGAGGACCTTCGGGGCGTTGACGAGCGCCTGCGCGATGCCGAGGCGCTGCTTCATGCCCCGCGAGTAGCCCCCGATGCGCGTCGTCACGCCGGCAAGGCCGGCGAGGTCGAGCAGCGCCCGCACGCGGTCATCCAGCAGGACCGCGTCGAGGTCGAAGAGCCGCCCCGAGAAGCGCAGGAACTCCTCGGCCGTCATCCAAGGGTAGAAGCCGGGCACGTCGGGCAGGAACCCGGTCTGCGCCCGCGCGGCCGCCCCGTCGGCGGACAGGTCGTGCCCGAGGATCTGCGCTTCGCCCGAGGTCGGGCGCGCGAGGCCGGTGAGGATGCGCAGCGTGGTGGTCTTCCCCGCGCCGTTGGGGCCGAGGAAGCCGTAGACCGACCCGGCAGGCACCGACAGGTCCACACCGCGCAGCGCCGCGACCGGGCCGAAGCGCTTGGTGAGCCGCCGGACGCGGACGGCGTAGTCGACGGGGTCAGTCATCGCCGTCCGGACGGTCGCCGGCCGCGGGGGCGCCGTAAAGCGCATCGACCGCACTCGCCGCCTTCACCGTGTCAGCCGCGGGCGCATCCGCCTCCTCCGCTACCGGGAAGGTCCCCTTGCCCCACGCGAAGTACAGGAGCGGCCCGAGCATCTCGGTCACGAAGATCACGATGAGCCAGACGAGCTTGCGGCCCTCCCACGCGCCGGGCCGCTTCATCAGGTCGAGGAACGCGAGGACCTGGAGCGTGAGCTGCAGGACGACGGCCGCGCCGATCGCGATCCACTCCACCGCGCCGATCTGCGAGAAGTCCACTTGCCGCGCCCCCGCTCGCTCCGCCCCGCCGTGCCACACCCCATGCTACCGCCGCGAGGCAGCACCTTCCAGCGCCGCGAGCCACTGCGGCAGCAGCGCGTCCCACGTGAACGCTCCGGCGAGGGTGCGCGCGGCGCCGGGCGCGGGCCGCTCGAGCACGAGCGCGCGCAGGCGCGAGACGAGCTCGGCGTCGTCGACGTAGCGATACGTCCGCGGATAGAGCTCCGGGTATGCGAGCCGGTCGGGCACGAGCGGCGTGCAGCCCGCGTAGCACGCCTCGAGCATCGCGATGCCGAAGAACTCGTTGTCCGCCGTGCTCACGGCCACGTCCGCGCTCGCGAGCAGTCGCGCGTAGTCCTCGCGGGTCGCGGGCTCGTCGCAGTGCACGAGCCGCTCACCGAGCGCTTCGGCCGCCTCACGCATCGGCCCTTCGGTCTCGCGGAACGACTGCCCTGCCACCGCGACCTCGAAGTCGAGACCCTCGGAGGCCAACGTTGCCACGGTGGCGAAGAACACCTCGGGGCGCTTGTCGTGCTCCCAGCGGTGCGGCCAGACGATCCGGCACCGTTCGCCGCGCACCGGCTGCGCGGCGTCGAACGCGGCCGCTTCGAACGGCGGCGCGAGCACGCGGGACTTCGCCGCGATCGCCTCGCGGACACCTTCGGGGCGGTGGTCCGGGAACTCGCGGAAGAACGGCCCGACCTCGGCGAGTAGACCGTCGAGGTTCCAGCGCGTGTTGAACCAGCACTCGTCGGCCGCCAGCGCGCTCGTGACGTTGGTCAGCGGGAACTGGAAGTCCCAGTCGGCCGTGTGGCGGTTGGGGTAGAGGAACTGGTTCTCGTGGAAGTAGACCACCACGGGCACGCCCGCGACCGCCTCTCCCGCCAGGCCGAGGAACTCGGCGACGTTGACGAAGGTCGAGGCGAACACGAGGTCCCAGCGCGCTCCGGCCGCGTGCAGCTCGCGGGCCTGCGCGGCCATCGTGATCGCCGCGCCGCGCATGCGCCACTTCCACTTGCGCGCAGGCAGCGTGAGCAGGTCGCACTCCCACTCCGGCGCGATGCGCGCCACGAGGCCGTCGAGTACCGCGCGGTGCGACCCGCCGTAGTACGGCTCGAGCGCGAGCAGGCGCTTCACCGCCCGTCGGACCTGCGAGGCGTGTACGCGGGGCACCTGAAGTCGCGGTGGGTCATGCCGGCCAGCGCGTCGTTCACCATCCGGTCGACGTCGAGGTCCGCCTCGCCTGCGGCGCACTCCTCGGCGCTCGCATGCGTGGCCGGCGTGCGCGGCATGAACAACGTGCAGCAATCGGCGTGCTCCTGCGTCGATGTCTCGAACGTGCCGATGCGTTTGGCCTCGGCGATGATCTCCTGCTTGTCGGTGCCGATGAGCGGGCGCAGCACGGGCAGCGCGGCGACCGCGTCGACCGCGGCGATGTTCTCGAGCGTCTGCGAGGCGACCTGGCCGAGCGACTCGCCGGTCACGAGCGCGCCCGCGCGTTCCTCGGCAGCCACGGCCTCGGCGACGCGGAGCATGAGGCGCCGGTAGAGCAGCACGCGCAGGTCGGGCGGGGCGGACAGCGAGATCTCCTTCTGAAGCGCGCCGAAGGGCACCACGTGGATCCGCGCGAGGCCGCCGCAGCGCTCCAGCTCCTCACCGATCTCCATGACGAGGCGCTGGGACAGGTCCGTCGTGTGTGGCACGCCGGAGAAGTGCACGCCGATCACGACCGCGCCGCGCTTCATGAGGCGCCACGACGCGACCGGCGAGTCGATCCCACTCGAGAGCAGCGCCACCACGCGGCCCGACACGCCGACAGGCAGGCCGCCCGGGCCCATGGCACGGCGCGCGTAGGTGTACGCCTCGCCCTGCACGACCTCGACGCGCACCGTCATCTCGGGGCGACCGAGGTCCACGCGCATCCCCGTCGCGAGGCGCACCGCCTCGCCGAGCCTGACGTTCATCTCCTGGCTCGTCTCGGGATGGTCGGTCGAGGAGCGGCGCGCCTCGATCGCGAAGGTGGCGGCCGGCCCGGCGTCACGCGCCGCGAGCAGGCACGCGCGCTCCATGTCGGAAGCATCGCGCGAGGTCACGTACGCGTCGGAGACGTGTGCGACGCCGGGCAGGCGCGAGACCGCCTCGAGGACATCGCCGGCGCGGCGCGTGTCCGAGACCGGCACGATGAGCCGGTTCGACACGCGCTCGATGCTGCCGATGGGCAGGTCCCGGCACGCGTCGGCGATGTTGGCGGCGAGACGGCGCTCGAAGACGGACCTGTTGCGGCCCTTCAGCCCGATCTCGTGGTAGTGGACCAGTGCGGCGCGCTCGAACATTGCGCAGTCCGGCAGCTACTTGAGGCTGTCGGACTTCCGCTCGTAGGAGATGTCGTCAGAGGCGATCTCCTCCAGCGCGAGCGTGAGCGGCTTCGTGCTGGTGAGCGCGGCGAGCTGCGACGGAGCCATGGAGAGCATCGCCTGGTCGCGAACGCCGTGGACCATGTCGTTGATCTGGCGCGCGCGGCGGGCGGCGACGATGCACAGCGAGTACTTGGAGTCGACCTTGGAGAGCAGAAGGTCGATGTCTGGCGTGATGACCATGCGGTTACGAGTCCCTCTCGGCGTAGCTGTCGATTATGCCGACGAGCTCAGCGATGGCCCGTTCGACGTCGTCGTTTATTACCACATGCTTGTACCCGCTCACAAGCCCGAGCTCCCTCTCGGCGTTGCGCAGCCGAAGCTCGACCTGGGCCTCCGTCTCGGTGCCGCGGGCCCTGAGACGGCGCTTGAGGTCCTCGATGGATCTCGTCTTCACGAAGATGAGGATCGCTTCGGGCATCTGCTCGAGCACCTGGCGCGCGCCCTGCGGGTCGATCTCGAGGACGACCTGCATCCCGGCACGGATCCGGCGCTCGACCGGCCCGCGCAGCGTGCCGTAGCGGCTGCCGTGTACGGTGGCGGACTCGAGGAACTCGCCGCCGGCGGCGCGCCGCTCGAACTCGTGGGGCGTGAGGAAGAAGTACGACACCCCCTCCTGCTCGCCGGGCCTCGGCGCCCGCGTCGTGGCGGACACCGAGACCCAGATGTCGGGGACGCGGTCGAGGAGTGCCTCGACCAGCGTCCCCTTACCGGCCCCCGAAGGGCCGGACACTATGAACAGATTCCCCGTGCGCATCTACTCGCGGAGGCCCCCCGAGGCGCTCCGCGCGCGGCGCGGGACCCGAAAGGCGCCAAGCCGGCTGCTAGCCGAGCTTCTCCATGAGTTCGGTGCGCTGGCGCGAGCCGAGGCCCTGGATGCGGCGGGTCGGCGAGATGCCGAGCTCGTCCATGATCTTCGCTGCCTTCGCCTTGCCGTAGCCTGGCAGGCTCTCGAGCAGGGTCGAGACCTTCATGCGCGCGACGATCGGGTCGCCGGCCTTCTTCATGACGGCGGCGAACGCCATCTTCCCCGACTTGATGTCGGCGCGCAGCGCGGCGCGCGCCTGACGGGCCATCGCGGCCTTCTTCAGTGCCTCGGCGCGCTGTGCATCGGACAGGTTCGGCAGGGCCATGACTCCTCCTCGTTTCCGCTCCCCCGGCGCGGGCGGGATCTCCACCCTCCCCCGCGTCGGACCACCTGGCTTCAACGCTCGTCCCGACACACCCCGCGGGACCCGTCGAACCTACCCTTGACCTGCGGGGTTTGCAATACCCCAACTTCCGATTCTCCGGCTCCCCGGGCTGTAGGTGGGCACTCCGGACCGGCACAGGCCACACTCCGAGGCGTCCCAGGACTCGACCTCGAGTCGAAGTAGAGGTATTAGCGGCACGTCGAACGACTTCACGCCGCCCCGGTCGATGATCGAGACCGCCGCTAGCGGCTCCCCGCCTGCGGCGCGGACCAGCCCGACCACCTCGGCAACGCTCCCACCTGTGGTAACGACGTCCTCGACCACGAGCACGCGCGCGCCTTCCAGCACTTCGAAGCCCCTCCGGAACGTCATCGCACCGTCCTGGCGTTCGCTGAAGATGAACCTGACGCCGAGAGCCTGCGCGACTGCGAAGCCGATGATGATGCCGCCGACAGCCGGCGCGGCGACGAGATCGACGCGCAGGTCAGCGATTCGGTGAACGGCGGCCTGCGCGAGACGGGTGGTGAGCGCCGGGTCCTCGAGGATGCGCGCGCACTGCACGTAGCGGTCGGAGTGCCGGCCGCTCGTGAGGACGAAGTGCCCCTCGAGGATCGCGCCGGCCTCCTTGAGCGCGGCCAGAACCTCGGGCTCGGTCATGTCGGTGGTCATCGCTCGCGGCTCCTTGCGGGTCGGGGCTACACGCCGGCGATCTCGGCGGCGATCGAGTCGAACACGCGCGCCGGGTCGGACGACTCGGTTATCGGGCGGCCCACGACCAGGTGCGACGCCCCGGCCGCGAGCGCAGCGGCGGGGGTCGCGACGCGAGACTGGTCCCCGCGCGCCGAGCCGGCGGGACGCACGCCGGGTGTGACGACGAACGCATCGGCGCCGAGCATGCGCCGCATCTCGGACGCCTCGAGCGGCGAGCAGACGATCCCGTCCGCGCCGCCGTCGCGGGCGATCTGCGCGAGCCGCAGCGCCTGCTCACCGGGGCCGTCCGCCACGCCCAGGTCCGCCAGCGTCGCGGCGTCCATGCTGGTGAGCACCGTCACGCCGAGCAGCTTGGGCGCCGGAGCGCCCGCGGCCTCCGCGCCCTCGGCCACGCCCTCCGCCGCGGCGCGCACCATCTCGGCCCCACCCGACGCGTGCACGGTCAGCATGCCCGCGCCCAGGCGCGCGACCTCGCGCGCGGCGCCCGCGACCTGGTGCGGGATGTCGTGGAGCTTCAGGTCGAGGAAGACGTCGAACCCGAGGTCGCGCAGGCGTCCCACGATGGCCGGGCCTTCGGCGTAGAAGAGCGTCATGCCGACCTTCAGCCAGCGTGCGTGTCCGCGCAGGACCTCGGCGAGGCGCATCGCGCCGTCGGCATCGGTGTCGAGCGCGACGATGATGCGGTCGCTCACTCCCCCACCTCCAGCGCTCCCGTGAGCTCGGCCATGCGCCCGACGCCGTTCGCACGGCAGTACGACTCGAGACCGTTGAGGATCCGCTCGCACGCGCGCGGGTCCACGAAGTTCGCGGTGCCCACCGCCACCGCCGCCGCGCCCGCGAGCAGGAACTCGACCGCGTCCTCGGCCTCCATGATGCCGCCCATGCCCACGACGGGGATGCCGACCGCACCCGCGACCTGCCACACCATCCGCAGCGCGACCGGCTTGATGGCCGGGCCGGACAGGCCGCCGACCACCCGCGCGAGCTTGGGGCGCCGGGTGCGCGCGTCTATCGCCATCCCGAGCAGGGTGTTGATGAGCGAGACCGCATCGGCGCCCGCGTCCTCCACCGAGCGCGCGATCGACACGACGTCGGTCACGTTCGGCGACAGCTTCACGACGAGCGTCCGCTTCGTGGCGGCCCGGCACGCCGCCGTGACCTCGGCGGCGGACACGCGGTCCGTGCCGAACGCCATCCCTCCCGCATCCACGTTCGGGCACGAGATGTTCACCTCGTAGCCGGCGACACCGGGCTCGCGCTCGAGCCGCTCGATGACGGCGGCGTACTCCGCCACCGAGTGACCGCTGACGTTCACGATCACCGGCGTCTCGGGCGCGTTCTCGGCGAGCCACGCCAAGTCGCGCTCGACGAACGCCTCGACGCCGGGGTTCTGCAGCCCGATGGAGTTCAGCATCCCGCTCGCCGTCTCGGCGATGCGCGGGCTCGGGTTGCCCTCCCACAGGTCGAGAGATACCCCCTTGGTGACGAGCGCCCCGAGGCGGCCGAG
>VAUM01000068.1 GCA_005774595.1 Actinomycetota bacterium | reverse complement strand
CTGCAGCCGGGTGAGGAACTGGTCATCGCGTGCCCCGTCGTCGAGAAGTACGAGGACAAGGGCAACGGATCGTACGAGGTGATCGTGGTGGGGTTCGCCTCGTTCCGCATCACGTCCTACGACGGCGGCGACGTCGAGGGCGAGTTCATCGAGTACCTCGCCAACCCGTCCGTGTACACGCCGGCCCCCGGGGGCGGAGGTCCTCCGGGCGGCATCTCGGCCGCGCGGCTGGTGAACCCGTAGGCACGAGGGAGCGGCGCGCGTCCTCGCGACGCGCGGACAGGTCCTTTCGGCCACCTGTGAGAGGAGAGGGCGGCCATGAGAAGCAAGATCCTGATCGTTGTCGCAGCGCTCGTGCTGGGGGGTGTCGCGGCGGTCGTCGCCGCGCAGTACCTGCGCAGTGCGCGCACCGACATCGCGGCGATGAACGAGCCGGTCGCGGTGCTCGTCGCGCAGCAGGACCTGCCGCGCGGCGTGTCGGCCGAGGAGCTCATCGCGAAGAAGCTCGTCGCCGAGGAGAAGGTGCCGCGCCAGTGGGTCGCGGCCGACGCCGTGTCGTCGGCGCGCCTCGTCGCCAACCAGGTGCTCGCGGTGCCGGTGGGCAAGGGCGAGCTGCTCACGAAGAGCCGCTTCCAGTACCCGAGCGAGGCCGGCCTGTCGTACAGCGTGCCGCAAGACCTCGTGGCGCTGTCCGTCGACGTCGACGACGTGAAGGGTGTCGCGGGGCTCCTGAAGCCGGGCGACAACGTGGTGGTCTACGCGACGTTCAAACCCGATGGGCAGGCCAAGACCGCGTACACGCAGACCGTCGTCGGCAAGGCGAAGGTGCTCGCGGTCGGCGCGGCGGTCACCGCCGAGCAGACGAACGCGGGCGCAGACGAGCAGAAGGACAGCGGCGGCCTGCTCAACAGCCGCAGCGGCGGGACCGCCGGCGAGGAGCTCACGTACCGCACCGTCACCCTCGGGCTGTCCGTCGAGGACGGCGAGCGCGTCGCGTTCGCGCGCGAGATCGGCGAGGTCCACCTCGCGCTGCTCGCGCAGAACGCGCAAGAGCCCAAGAAGCCGGCGCCGGTGTGGTTCAAGGGCCCGGTCTACACGCCGTTCGCGCAGATCGTGAAGTGATGGCGATGACCCCGTCTCTCGTCGTGATCGCCGAGCCCGAGGGCGAGGCGTGCCAGCGGCTCATCGCGGCCGCCAAGGGCGCGTGCGCAGACGACACGGCGGTGGCGCCGACGCTCGAGGGTGCGCTGGCGATCGTCGCCGAGCGCACTGCCGACGTGCTCGTCGCGGGTCCCGGGACCGAGCCGGCGTCGGTGTACGCGGCGATGCCGGGCCTCTCGGGCGAGTGCGGCGCGGGCGTCGTGCTGGCCGCCGAGGCGGTCGACGCGGACCTGCTGCGCGCGGCGTTGCGCGCGGGCGTGGACGACGTCGTGGCGCTCGCCGACCCGCTCGAGGACATCTCCGCCGCGATCGGCCGGGGCCTCGAGGCCTCCCGCCGGTTGCGCGGCGCGGTCGCCGAGGGGGCGGCGGAGGCCGCGCGCGCCAAGGTCGTGACGGTCTTCTCGACCAAGGGCGGCGTCGGCAAGACCGTGCTCGCGACGAACCTCGGCGTCGCGCTCGCGCGCGACACGGGCAAGCGCGTGGCCGTGATCGACCTTGACCTCGAGTTCGGGGACGTCGCGATCATGCTCGGCCTGCAGCCGACCCACACCATCTACGACGCGTCCCAGGTCTTCGACCGCCTCGACGCCGACCTGCTCGCCGGCTTCATGGAGACGCACGGCTCGGGTCTGCGCGCGCTGCTCGCGCCGCTGCACCCAGAGGAGGCCGAGTCGATCTCGGCGGCGCGCATCGGCCAGGTGCTCGATCTCATGCGCGAGGAGTACGACTACGTGGTGGTCGACACGTCGCCATCGTTCTCGGAGGCCGTGCTCGCGGCGCTCGACCGCAGCGACGAGGTGTTCGTGGTCACGATGATGGACGTCGCGAGCATCAAGAACACGCGCATCTCGCTGCAGAAGCTGCGCCAGCTCGGCTATCCCGACTCCCACGTGCGCATCGTGCTCAACCGCTCCGACAGCAAGGTGCTGCTCGAGGCCTCGGAGGTCGAGTCGGCCATCGGCGGCCGCGTGGTGGCGCACATCCCGAGCGACCGCATCGTGCCGCGCTCGGTCAACAAGGGCGTTCCGGTGGTGCTCGAGATGCCGAAGTCCGAGGTGGCCCGCGCCATCCTCGCGCTCGCGCACGAGGCCGCGTCGCCCGCCGCACGGAAGGGGGCGTGAGAGAGCCATGTCGCTCAGGGACCGGCTCGCCTCGGCAGGAGCGACCGCCACCGCGTCCGTCGCCTCGGGCTCGTCCGCGGCGACCACCGAGGCCAAGGACGCCATCAAGCGCAACCTGCACTACCTGCTCATCGAGGAGATGCGCTCCGAGCTCGACACCGAGGAGCGCAACGACGTCGCCCTGCGCGCGGCCATCGAGTCGCGGCTGCAGAAGCTGCTCGACGACGAGGCCACGCCGCTGTCGGCCGCCGACAAGCGCGAGATCATCGACGACGTCATCGACAACGTGCTCGGGTACGGCCCGATCGAGCCGCTGCTGCACGACCCGACCGTGACCGAGGTCATGGTCAACAACCCGTCGACCATCTACGTGGAGCGCGCGGGGCGGCTCTACCTCACCGAGCGCCGCTTCGTCGACGAGGACCACCTGCGCCGCATCATCGACAAGATCGTCGGCCAAGTCGGCCGGCGCATCGACGAATCCTCGCCGATGGTCGACGCGCGCCTCGCGGACGGCTCGCGCGTCAACGCCGTCGTGCACCCGCTCGCCATCAACGGGCCCATGCTCACGGTGCGCAAGTTCTCGGCGGACCCGTACACGATGGACGACCTCATCGGCTTCGGGACGCTGTCGGCCAAGACGGCCGAACTCATCGAGTCGTGCGTGCGCGGCCGCCTGAACGTGCTCATCTCGGGCGGCACCGGCACCGGCAAGACGACGCTGCTCAACGTGGTGTCGGGCTACATCCCGGCCGACGAGCGGATCGTGACGATCGAGGACGCCGCGGAGCTGCGCCTGCACCAGCCGCACGTTCTGCGCCTCGAGTCGCGGCCGCCCAACATCGAGGGCAAGGGGCAGGTGACCATCCGCGACCTCGTGCGCAACTCGTTGCGCATGCGGCCCGACCGCATCATCGTCGGCGAGGTGCGCGGCGCCGAGGCGCTCGACATGCTCCAGGCGATGAACACCGGTCACGACGGCTCGCTGTCCACCGTGCACGCGAACTCGCCGCGCGACGCGCTGTCACGCCTCGAGACGATGGTGCTCATGGCCGGCTTCGACCTGCCGGTGCGCGCCATCCGCCAGCAGGCGTCGGCGGCGCTCGACCTCATCGTCCATCTCACGCGCCTGCGCGACGGCACGCGCCGCATCACGCACCTGTCCGAGGTGGAGGGGATGGAGGGCGACGCCGTCGTCATGCAGGACATCGCGTACTTCGACTACTCGGCCGGCATCGACGCGGAAGGCCGCTTCCTCGGCCGCCTGAAGTCGACGGGTATCCGGCCCAAGTTCACGCGTCGGCTCGAGGACCTCGGCATCCGGCTGTCCGTCGACGTCTTCGAGTACGAGCCGCCCGAGCGGGACTGAAGGGGGCCTCCGATGAACCCCTGGGCCAGGCGGGTCATCATCGCGCTGTCGGTGTGGCTTGCCGCTGCGATGGCGTCGCCCGCCGCATTCGCGGCGGCGTCCGCGCCTGCGCCGGCGGCGCTCGTCGTGCAGGACGTCGACACGTCCGCGTACCCGGTGGTCAGGCTGCACGTCTCGCTGCCGGCGGAACTGCACGCCGCGTCGGGCACGCCGGCGTTCACGCTCGCCGAGAACGGGTCGGCGGTGCGCGACGTCGATGTCGAGGCGCGCACGACGAAGGGCGAGGCCGAGCCCGCGTGGGTGGTGCTGGTCATCGACACGAGCGGCTCGATGGAGGGCCGCCCGATGGCCGACGCCAAGGCCGCTGCGGCCAAGCTGTTCGACGGCCTGGGGGCCGATGCGCGCGTCGCGGTCGTGGCGATCGGCGACGAGCCCAGAGTGCTGACCGGCTACACGGCCGACCGCGCCGCGCTGGGCTCCGCGATCGACGGCGTGTACGCCCGGGGTGAGACCGCGCTGTACGACTCGCTCATGCGGGCGGCGGCGCTCGCGCCGGTCGCTGCGAGTGGAGAGCCCCGCCGCAGCATCGTCCTTCTCTCGGACGGCGGCGACACCGTCTCGAACGCGTCGTTCGACGCGGCGATGAAGGCGCTGCAGGCGTCGGGCGCCGGGCTGTACGCGGTGGCGATCGAGTCCGACGAGTACGACCCGCAGGCGTTGCGCCTGCTCGCCGCCGGCACCGGTGGCCGGCTCCTCGGTGTGAAGGACACCGCGACGCTGTCCGGCTTGTTCGAGGGCATCGCGACCGAGATCGCGGGCGGGTGGACGCTCACGTACACGAGCGCGCGCCCGGGCACGAAGGACCTCGAGGTCGACATCACCGCCGAGTCCGGGGGCGCCGCGGCCGCGGCCGCGTTCGCGTTCCCGAACCCGCTGTTCGCCGGCGAGGTCGCCGGAGCGGAGCCGGTGCTCCCGGAGGTTGGCGAGGATCCGTGGCGCCTGCTGGCCGTCACCGCGCTCGCGTTCCTGTCGGCCGCGGCGCTCGGCGTCGGCCTGTTGCTCATCTTCGTCCGCGAGCCGAACACGCTCGCCCAGCTCAAGTACTACGACCAGCTCCATGCCGATGCCGGCGGCGACGCCGGCGGCATGGCCGACCAGGTCCGGGCGAAGGTCGTCGGGGCCGTCGGCGAGGTCGCCGGCAAGCGCGGCATGCTCGAGTTCGTGGCCGAGCGTCTCGAGGCCGCCGGACTGCCGCTGCGGCCAGCCGAGTACATCACGGTGCACCTGCTCGCGGTCGTGGGCCTCGGCATGGTGACCGAGCTGCTGGCCGGCAGTTTCGCGCTGGCGATCCTCGTCGTGCTCGTCGTGACGGCGTTGCCGATGGTGCTGCTCGCCAACGCCGCGGAGCGCCGGCGCATGCGCTTCGAGGCGCAGCTGCCCGACGTGCTGTCCATGATGGCCAGCTCGCTCCGGGGCGGCTGGGGCATCGGCCAAGCGATCGGGCTCGTCGTGCAGGAGGCACCTGCGCCCTCGCGCGATGAGTTCCGCCGCGTGGACGCCGAGTCGCGGCTCGGGATGCCGCTCGAGCGCTCGCTGCAGAGCATGGCCGACCGCATGCGCAGCACCGACTTCCAGGCCGTCGTGACGGCCATCGCGGTCCAACGCGAGGTCGGCGGCAACCTCGCCGAGGTCCTCGACGTGGTCAGCAACACGATCCGGGAGCGTGAGGGCCTGCGCCGCCAGATCAGCGCGCTCACGGCCGACGGGCGGATCTCGGCCTACATACTCGTAGGGCTGCCCTTCGTCATCCTGGCGATCCTGCTGCTCGTCTCCCCCGACTACCTCGAGCCGCTCTACACCACGCTGTTCGGCAGCGCGATGCTCGTGCTCGGTGTGGTGCTCCTGTTCGTCGGCGCCGTGTGGATGTGGCGCGTGACCCGGATCGAGGTGTGACGCTCGTGTTGGCCACGTTCGCGTTCGTGACGTTCGCCGCCGCCGGGCTGCTCGCCTACGGCCTGCTCGGGCTCGCGTTCTCCGAGGACCGGCGCGTCAGCCGGCGCCTCGCCGACCTGTCACGGTACGAGACGGCACAGGCGCGCGTCGCCCAGCCGCTGCTCGAGCCGTTCGCGCAGCGCGTGCTCAGACCGGCCGCGGACGCCGTCGCCCGGATCGCGCGCGCGCTGTGGCCGGCGGACTACCGCGACCGGCTCAGCGACAAGCTCGAGCGCGCGGGACGCCCGCGCGGGGTCGGCATCGGCCGGCTCGCGACCGCGAAGGCCGCCGCCGCGCTCGGCACGCTCGCCGCGTTCTCGGCGATGGCCGCGTTCGGCGGATGGCGCGTCGGCTCGGCGGTCCTCGTGACGGCGGCCGTCACGATCGTCGCGTTCTTCGTGCCCGACTGGTGGCTCGACGGGGCCGTGGGGCGCCGCCAGCACGACGTCGTCCTCGCGCTGCCCGACATGCTCGACATGCTCACCGTCTCGGTCGAGGCGGGCCTCGGGTTCGACGCCGCGCTCTCCAAGCTCGTACGCAACTCCACCGGGCCGCTTCCCGAGGAGTTCGGCCGCGTCTTGCAGGAGGTGCAGGCCGGCGCGTCGCGCAAGGAGGCGCTCCGTGCGATGGGCGAGCGCGTAGACGTGCCCGAGCTGACCGCGTTCACCAGCTCCATCATCCAGGCCGACATCTTCGGCGTGTCCATCGCGCGCGTGCTGCGCACCCAGGCCGACGAGCTGCGGCTTCGCCGCCGCCAGCGCGCCGAGGAGCTCGCTCAGAAGGCGCCGGTCAAGATGGTCGTGCCGCTCGTGCTGTGCATCCTGCCGTCGACGCTGATCGTCATCGGCGGCCCGGCCGTGGTGAGGATCATGGGCCTGTTCATGTGAGCGGCCCTTGTTGAAGCCGCCAGCCGTTCCCGCATGAGCCTCTCCTCTCCTTGCGGGTGCGGATACTGACGGAATGGCGCGGGGCGCTCCTTCGCCGGAGGCGTCCCGCGCCGGACCGTCCGGGCGTGTGGCATGATTGCGGCGTCCGCAGGGCCGCGTGCGCGAAGGGTGCGGGAGAAGCGATGGACACCGACAAGATCGCTGCGGGCGTGCGCCTGGTGCTCGAGGGCATCGGCGAGGACCTCACGCGAGAGGGGCTCGCGGACACGCCCGAGCGTGTCGCCCGCATGTACGAGGAGATCTTCGCAGGGACAGGCGAGGATCCCGCGCAGCACTTCTGCGTGACGTTCTCCGAGGGGCACAGCGAGATGGTGCTCGTGCGCGACATCCCGCTCTACTCGGTCTGCGAGCACCACATGGTGCCGTTCCTCGGCCGCGCGCACGTCGCGTACATCCCGGGCGAGTCGGGGCGCATCTGCGGGCTGTCCAAGCTCGCGCGCGTGGTCGACACCTACGCGAGGCGCCTGCAGGTCCAGGAGCGCATGACCTCGCAGATCGCCGACACCATCGTGGAGCACCTCCGCCCGCGCGGTGTCATGGTCGTCATCGAGGCCGAGCACCTGTGCATGTCGATGCGCGGCGTGCGCAAGCCCGGCGCGATCACCACCACGAGCGCGGTGCGAGGCATGTTCGAGCAGTCGTCGAAGACGCGCGCCGAGGCCATGGCGCTCATCACGGGCCGCTCGTGACACCGCTGCTGGCGTCCGCGTGGGCGTCGCTCGGGCTGGCGCTGCTGTGTCTCGGGGGCGCCGCTGCCGCTATGCCGGCGGCGGGCCGATGGCGCCGCGCCGGCGGGGTGGCGATCGCCGTGGGGTTCGTCGGCGCGGTCATCTGGCTCGCCGTGTTCGCCGTGGGCGCCGCGGTGACCATCGGGACCGGCTCGGCGTACGTGCCGATGCCGGAGATCGCCACGATCGCGGCCGGCCTCGCGGCGGCGGCGACCGGCGCCGGCATCGCCGTGGCGTCGCTGCGGGCGAGGAGCGCGGCGTGATCGGCCTCGCCGCGTCGCGGGCCTGGAGGTGCGGCGAGCGGCTCGCCGCCGCCGGCGACCACGAGGGCGCGCTCGCGGCGCTTCGCGAGGCCGCGTCGCTTGCGCCCGGCGACCCCCGCATCCGGTTGCAGGAGGCGCTCGCGCTCGGCGAGCTCGGCCGGTACGACGA
>VAUM01000067.1 GCA_005774595.1 Actinomycetota bacterium | reverse complement strand
GGTCGATGCGCACGACGCGGCTGCCGGGAGTCTCGGTGTTGCCGAGCGTGTCGACGCTCCAGTACTCGACGGTGGTCGTGCCCTCGGCCGAGACGGCGAACGGTGCCGTGTAGGTGACGGTCGCGCCGCCGTTGAGGCGGTAGGACGTGGCGCTGACGGCGGTACGGTCGTCGATGGCGGACAGGGACACCGTCTGCGTGGTCGTCCGCCACGCCTCATCGATGCTCGATGAAGTGACGGGCGCGACGGTGTCGACCACCGACGCGATGTAGCCGATCACGTCGAAGCGGTCGACGTTGATGCGGTAGTCGCTCGAGGAGGCGTTCTTCACGCCCGTCCACTCGACCACGACGGAGTGACGTCCGTCGGCCAGCCCGGTGGCGGACCAGATCCGCTGCCGGTACAGCGTGCTGGATGCGTAAAGGTCGATGGTGGCGACCACGGAGCCGTCGAAGACGATCCGCGCATAGCCCTGGTTGGTGGCCTTGTAGGAGATGACGTCGACGTCGGTGCCGTCGAAGTGGAAGATGGCCGCCGCCCCTGACACGTTCGCCTGCAGCGCCGCACTCGCCGAGTGGCTCGGGTTCGACGCCGTGGTCCAGGCGCTCGGCTTCTGGTACACGATCGCCGGGTCGTTCTGCTCGTACTGCTTCCTGATCACGAAGGTCGCGGTCTTCGTCGACTCGGTCCATCCGACGTTGTCGACCGAGTACCACTCGAGCGTGTGCGTTCCCGGCACCGAGCTGGTGGCCACCGTGCCGGAGCGCAGCGTGCCGCCGTCGAGCCGGAAGTGCGTGGACGCGACGCCGGAGAAGGTGTCGCCGGGGGAGAGCGTGACGGTCGCGGCGTTCGCGTACGACGTCGTCGCGTTGCTCGTCGTGTTGGGCGGGCTCTTGTCGATCCTCGGGTATGCGATGTGGACCGTCTCGGTGTTGTTGCGCCGATCGACCGCGAGGAACTTCAGGGTCGTCTGCCCCTCGTTCGAGATGACGAACGGCGCGGTGTAGGTGTCTGCGGTCGAGGGCGCCGCGCCGTTGGTCGTGTAGTAGATGCCGCGGACGCCGCTCGTCGCATCCGTCGCGGAGAGCGTCACGGTGATGTTCGTCGACTGCCATGCGGACGGCGCGTCGGACCAGGACACCGGCGCGGCGGAATCGGGGACGGTGTCGATGGTGCCCTCGATCTCGAAGTTGTCCAAGGAGATGGTCGTGCCGGTGGATGCCGCGTTCTTGTCGCCGGTCCAGTAGAGGTACAGGTAGTGGTCGCCGTATGCGAGGTCCTGTTGCGAGTACTCGAGTCTCTGGTACTGCGTGGATGATGCGTACAGGTCGATGTCTTCGGGCGTGCCGTCGTCGAGGACGACGCGCACGATGCCCATGCTCGGACCGCGCACGGAGTCGTACTTGATGCCCGTGCCGTTGAACCTCACGAAGATCGCCGAGCCGGTCGTGGCGCCGGAGTGCACCCAGGTACCGTCCGAGGCGCCGCCCGCCGTCGCCGAGGTGAAGGTGCTCATGTACGGCGTGCGGTAGCAGATCTTCGTGTCGGTGTCCTCGGTGATGAGGTTGCGCCACGTGATGCGGAACGTCGCGGACTTCGTCGTCTCCCAGTTGCCGACGTTGTCCTTCGACGCCCAGTACATCGTGTGGTACGCGTAGCCGGTGACGGTGGTCTCGGTGCCGTACTGCGTCGGCCCCGAATCCACCTTGAAGCGGGTCTGGTTCACACCCGAGTACGCGTCGGCGGGGGAGAGGTGGATGTGCGCGACATCCTCGTACTTGGGCGCGATGTCCGAGGTGGTGTTCGGCGGCGAGTTGTCGAGCAGCACGTACGCGGTCTGGGTGTCCTCGTAGTTGTTCCAGACGTCCCGGGACCGGTAGCGGACGGTCTGCGTGCCGTCGCCGCTGACGGCGAACCCCGTCGTGTAGACGCTCGGAAGGCTCGTGGGCGAGTTGATGGAGTACCGGGTCTCGGCGACGGTGCTCGACGCGTCCCACGCCGTCATCGTCACCGTGAACGATCCCTGATGCCAGCTGGAGTCGATGTTGGTCGTGGTCACCGGCTTGTTGGTGTCCGGTGGTGCGATCACGAAGTAGGCGAGGTGGGGCGCCTCGTCGAGCCCCGCGAAGTCACGGGCGTACCACTCGACGTAGTGCGAGCCGTACGTGCCGACGAAGCGTTGCGAGCCGATCTGCCAGCCGCCGGCGCCGTCGACCCGCGACCAGATGCTGTTGACGCCGGACATATTGTCGGTGGCGAAGAAGCTGATCGTCGCCGACGCCATGTACGATTCCTGGACGTCTGACCATGACACCGGCGCCTGCGCGTCGAGCGTCAGCGTGTGGACGCGGACCTGCTCGACGTTGCCGCGCGTGTCGATCGAGAAGAACCGGACGTACGTCGTCCCCTCGGCCGAGATCCAGAAGGTGCCGGTGTACTCCGTCGTCGGCGTGGTGTCGGTGCGCACCGTCTCGGTCACGTAGTAGGTGCGTTCGATGCCGGACGGGTCGGTCGCGTTGAGTGAACACGGGAGCGGCGCCGGGGTCCAGCCGGTGGGCATGTCGTGCGTGGTGACCGGCGGGTCGGAGTCCGGCGGCAGCACGACGACGGTGACGCTGTGGTAGTCCTCCATGTTGCCGGCCGCATCCTGCGAGCGGTACCACAGCGAGAAGTTGCCGGGCGTGTCGAAGGTGATCTGGGTGCCCTCGGTCCACTCGCCGCTTGTGCGCCACCAGATGGTGGTCACGCCCGACATGTCGTCCGTGGCCGAGAGGTTGACCGTGGCCGACTCGACGTACGAGGGCTGGAGGTCGCTCGTGGTGTGGGGCTGCTGGGTGTCGATCCGGACGTACTTGGTGTGCAGCGCCTCGATGTTCCCGCGCAGGTCCTCGGAGTAGAACTTCACGGTCGTCGTGCCCGGGGTGGACACGGTGAACGTGATCGGCCAGGAGTAGTAGGCCGTCGTCGGGTAGGCGCCGTCGGTCGAGACGTAGGTCGCCTTCATGCCGGTGATCGGGTCGGTGGCCGACAGCGAGACGGTCACCTGCGAGTTGAGCCACGAGCTCGAGATGTTGTCGATGGTGATCGGCGGGTCCGAGTCGGGCACGCGGACTGTGTACGTGGTCACGCGGTCGACCTCGTGGTTCCCCACGACGTCCACGGAGTGGTAGGTCACGGTGTGCGTGCCGATGTTCGTGTCCGAGAAGTCCGTCCCGAACTTCACGATGCCGCCGTCGATCTGGTACTGCGTGTAGGCCACGCCGGAGAGGCTGTCCGTCGCGGTCAGGTGGATCGTGGCGGTGCCGTCGTACGTCCCCGTGCAGTTGGTCGAGGTATACGGGGCGGAGCCGTCGACGGTCAGCGTCGCCGTCTTGACCGCCTCGACGTTGCCTTCCGAGTCGGTGGAGTGGAACTTGACCGTGGTCGTGCCCTCGGTTGCGACGGAGACCGTCGTCGTGTACGCCTGGTCCGGATCGCCGCCGTCGAGCGAGTACAGGGTGCTCGCGACCGTGGAGCTCGCGTCGAACGCGGTGAGCACGAGGCCGAACGGCGCCTGGACCCAGGTCGGGGTGGTGGGCACGTTCGATGTGGTGACCGGCGGGAGGGTGTCGGCGTCGGCACGCACGTAGTCGAGTTCCTGGATCTTGTCGTGATTCGTGTCCGCCACCAGCACGTGCCCTGAGGCATCGACGCTCATGTCCCACGGAGTGTTGAACTCAGCCGGGCCGTCGCCGGCTGCTCCGATGGTGGCGAGGAACGAGCCGTCGTCGGAGAAGCGCAGGAGGCAGTTGAGGTTGTCGTCGGCGCCGAACACGTCGCCGTAGACGCCGAGACCCACGCCGGTCACGTCGACGAAGGTCCCCGGTCCGGACGTGTTCCCGTAGCTCTGGACGATCTCGTACTGGCCGGCGATGTATGCGTACTGCAGGATGCGGGCGTTGCCCTGGTCGACGACGTAGACGTCGCCGCTGATCGGGTCGACGCTGATGCGCCACGGGAGCGACAGCGGGCCGTAGGCGCCCTGGTTGAACGTGGTCGGCACCGACGCGCCTGCGCCCGTGAACTTCTGGATGCGGTTGTTGCCGGTGTCGGCCACGTAGATGTAGCCCGATGAGTCGACGGCGACGCCGTTGGGCGTGTCGAACTGACCGACCTCGGTCGACTGCACCGAGCCGAGCGTGAGCAGCGGGTCGCTGCCGGGCTCGGTCGCGTCGTACACGAACACCTGGTGGAGCGCGCGGTCCGCGACGTAGATCTTGTCGGAGGTGTCGACGTCGATGCCGCAGGGCTCGGACAGGGTGGCCGTGCCCCACGTTGCCACGCGCGAAGTGGTGCCGCGGTCGTACTTGCTGATGCGGACGAGGCCCGCGCCGTCCCACTCGCTGGAGAAGACGTCACCGGCGCTGTCGAGCGCGACGCCGCCGGGATAGCCGCCGTCGGCTGCGAAGTCCTGCAGCCACGGGAAGGAGTCATAGCTGGAGGGGCCCGCGGCCCAGGCGAGGGAGGGGACGCCCAGCGCCCATGCGACCGCGACGGCGATCGCCGCCACGGCGCACGGGACGCTCCAGCGCTCCATCGGCTTGCAGCTACGTCTCACGTCTACGACCTCCGCATCGTCGGCGCCCCGTTCCGAGGACGGCCCTGTCCGACGTCCGTTCCGGCATAACAGCACAAGACGCGCCGTTGGGCGTGCTCAAGGATGATTGTCGTCACGCGACACCTATATGTTTAGCCAGATGTGAGCTTCGTCACGCCCGGCCGGCACTGCGTCGCGGGTCGTTGCCGACGGTCACGGAGCGCGGTCGGCGGGCGCACTCGCATATAATCTGCGCATGGACGAGACGACCCGACCGGCGGAGCAGGCCCCGCCTGCGGCTCCGGGCTCAAGGAGCACCTGGAGGCCGTGGGCGGTGGCGGCGCTCGTCGCGTGCGACGGACTCATGCTGATCGTCGGCTCCTTGGGCGCCGCATGGCTGCGCTTCCGCGACCTCCGGGCGCCGGTCGTCCTCGAGAACTCGCCCTGGCAACCCGACTATCTCACACTGTCGGTCATCGTGGCAGCCATGTGGATCGTGTTCCTCGGCGCGGAGCGGCTCTACGACCTCGAGCGGCTCTTCTGGGGCGCCGGCGAGTTCGCGCGGGTCGCTCGCGGGCTCACCGTCGGGGTGGTCGCGATGATCCTCGCGACGTACGCGCTCAAGACGCCCGGCGTCTCTCGCGCGTGGACGCTCTCGGCTTGGGCGATGTGCATCGTGTTCGTGACGGTCGGGAGGTTCGTGCTCCGCGCATCGCTGGATCGCATGCGGCGCCGGGGCAAGTGGGTTCAGCGCACGTTGATCGTGGGGTCGAACGCGGAGGCAGCGGACATCATCCGCATCCTCAAAGCCCACCCGGGCTCGGGGCTCGTGCCGGTGGGCTGCATGGCCTCATCGCAGAGCGAGCGGCTCGAACTGGACTACTGCTCGGCGTCGTTGCCGGTGCTTGGGTACGCACGTGAGCTGCGCTCCGTGATCGACGAGCACTGCATCGACGCCGTGGTGATCGCCTCGTCTGCGTTCGACCACGACGTGCTCAGCCGGATGATCGCCGAGCTGCGCGGTCTGCCCGTGACGATCCACGTCTCGTCCGGCCTGTTCGAGGTGCTGACGAGCCGCGTGTTCGTCCGGGAGGTCGGTGGCGTCCCGCTCATCGGAGTGCGCGGCGTGTCGTTGTCGCGGGGGCGCCTCGTGACCAAGC
Organism: Actinomycetota bacterium; assembly: GCA_005774595.1. NCBI lineage: Bacteria > Bacillati > Actinomycetota > Actinomycetota bacterium. The sequence goes on along the minus strand of VAUM01000067.1, from coordinate 2,204 downwards.
GGATCTTCGACCTGTGCATCGCGCTCACCATCGTCGCGCTCGGGCTGCCGGTGTGGCTGCTGGTGATGCTCGGGATCAAGCTGACGTCGCCCGGCCGCGTGTTCTACGCGCAGGAGCGAGTGGGCAGGGGTGGCAAGCCGTTCGGGATGCTGAAGTTCCGCTCCATGGTGGCCGATGCCGACGCTCGGCTCGCGGCGCTCGAGGAGGCCAACGAGGCGAGCGGCCCGCTGTTCAAGATGAGGGACGACCCGCGGGTCACTGCGGTCGGGCGGTTCCTGCGGAAGTACTCAATCGACGAGTTCCCGCAGCTCCTGAACGTCATCAAGGGCGAGATGAGCCTCGTCGGCCCGAGGCCGCCGTTGCCGTCGGAGGTGCGTGAGTACACGCTCCTGCACTGGCGGCGGATGGAGGTGCTCCCGGGCATGACGGGCCTATGGCAGGTCTCCGGGCGCTCGAACCTGAGCTTCGAGGACATGGTCCGCCTCGACCTGTTCTACATCGAGAACTGGTCTGTCACGCTGGATCTCGGGATCCTGTTCCGGACGCCGGGCGCGGTGTTCGGCGCGCGCGGCGCGTACTGACCGTGACGGGCGGCGGAGGGCTCGGTCGGACGCGGCGTTTGAATCCCGCTCCGGCCCCCGCTAGAATGGCTCCCCGTCACCGCGATGCGGTGGCCGCATGCGGGCGATTGGCTCAGGGGGAGAGCGCTTCCTTCACACGGAAGAGGTCGTTGGTTCAAATCCAACATCGCCCACCAGCTACCGACGAGGCCTCGGCGACACCGCCGGGGCCTCTTGTCATACGATGTCCGCAGTCGGCGACGCGCGGGAAGGCGAAGTGAGCGGGCATCACACCTCTCTTCGTTCGGCTCGCCTCGACGCGATGCGCGGCCTCGCGGTGACCGGCATCGTCCTGAGTCACGCGGTGAAGCTGCACGTCGGTGACTCGTCGCCCGCGTTCGCATTCGTGTCCGCCTTCGCGATGCCGCTGTTCGCGCTGGTCTCGGGGTACCTGACCTCGCCGCCCGACGACGACGGCGCGCACTGGCTCGGCTGGCGCGCGCGAAGGCTGCTGGTGCCCTTCGGGGTCTGGGCGGTGCTGCACTGGTCCGTGGCTCAGTTCGCGTCCACAGGCCTCGACCTGCTCGGTATCGAAGGTTCTCTTCCCGGCTATCTGATCGCGGTCGTCCTGCATCCGTGGCAGGGCCTGTGGTTCCTGCTCGTCGCCTTCTACTGGTCCGCGATCGCGGTGCTGATCTCGAGGTACGCGCACAGCGTCCGGGCCATCGCGGGTATCGCGGCCGCCGCGGTCGCCCTGTCCGGCGCGGTCGTTTGGGCTCGGCAGGCGGGCACCTTCGAGTCCCCCGCGGACTTCGGGCTCGTGTCGCTGCTCGGCCTGCTCCCGTACTTCGCAGGCGGCTACGCGCTCGGCAGGATGGGGTTGAGCGTGAGCGAGGGCCTGCCCGTTCGGGCCGGGGTCGCCGGGCTCGCGGCGCTGGCGGCCGTCGCGGTGTCGGTCGTCGTGACGACGCGGATGGGTGCGACGCCGCTGCGGGCATCGCTCGACGTGGTCGAGAGCGTGCTGGGCGCCGTGGGGTTCGCTCTCTTGGCGGCGTCCGCGCCGGAGCGTATGCTGGCTCCGCTCGCGAGCCTCGGCGGCGCGTCACTGGGCGTCTACGCGATGCACTTCGCGTTCTTGCGGGTCGGTGCCGGGTCCGGGTGGACGCTCGTCGCGACCTCGTTCGTGGTCGCGCTCGCCGCTTCGTTCGCGCTCACGAAGCTCGTCCGCCTGAGTCCCGTGAGCGCGGAGATCCTGCTCGGGGAGGCGCGCGTCCGCCGGCGCGGCCGCCCGCGCCGCTGATCCCGCGCGACCGCGTCGCCGGCGCGCCCTGTGCTATCCTGCCCGCATCCGGAAGGGGGGAGGCCCATGGATCCGGCGAGCGTCCCGCACAAGAAGATCCGCGTGGTCGTGGAGACCGCTGAGCGCACCATCCTCGGCAACATCTTCAAGCCCGAGAAGGGGGAGCGCTACCGGCTGTCAGACCACCTCAACTCCTACGACCGCCAGTTCATCTGCCTCACCGACGTCGAGATCAAGGACAGGGGGCAGACGCACCGCGTCGGCGACAGGCGCCCCTTCATCGCGATCTCGGTCACCGCGATCACCTACATCACCCCGCTCGAGGACGAGAGCTAGCCCCTCGC
>VAUM01000066.1 GCA_005774595.1 Actinomycetota bacterium | reverse complement strand
GATCACCGGCACGCGCGCCTCGCCGGCGTGCAGGGGCATCAGGGGCGCTTCGTGTTCGGGCACGCCGGCGAGGCGCGCGTGCCGGTGATCTGCTCGGTCGGGCGCCTGCACCTGTACGAGGGCCACAGCGCCGACCGGATCGCGCTGCCCGTGCGCGCGGCGCGCCTGCTCGGCGCCGAGGCGCTCGTCGCCACGAACGCGTCGGGCGCGGTGTCGGACCGCGTGTCGCCCGGCGACATCATGCTCGTCACCGACCACGTGAACCTCACCGGCGCGAGCCCGCTGACCGGCCCGAACCTCGCCGAGCTGGGGCCGCGCTTCCCGTCGATGGCGGGCGCGTACACGCCCCTGCTCGCGGAGCGCGCGCGTGAGGCCGCAGGCGAGCTGGGGGTCGACCTGCGCGAGGGCGTGTACGCGGCGATGCCCGGCCCCGCCTTCGAGACGCCCGCCGAGGCGCGCATGCTCGCTGCGCTCGGCGCCGACGCCGCCGGGATGTCCACCGTGCCCGAGGTGCTCGCCGCGCGCCACGCCGGGATGAGCGTGCTCGCGCTGTCCGGCGTCACGAACACGGCCGGCTCGCCGGGTGGCCACAACGAGGTCCTCGCCACCGCCAAGCGCATCGAGCACGCGATGGAGCGCCTGCTGGTTGCTATACTGTCCCGGCTGTAGACCCCCGCAGCGGCGTGGCCTCGCGCCGCCGCGCGCACCGCATCGCTCACGAAGGAGACCCCCATGGACCATCACGTCAAGGACATGGCACTCGCCGACGCAGGCAAGGCGCGCATCGAGTGGGCCGACGCCGACATGCCCGTGCTCGCGTCGATCCGCGAGCGCTTCGCGGCCGAGAAGCCGCTCGACGGTATCCGCGTCTCGGCGTGCCTGCACGTCACGACCGAGACCGCGAACCTCATGCGCACCCTGCAGGCCGGCGGCGCGGACATCGTGCTGTGCGCGAGCAACCCGCTCTCGACGCAGGACGACGTCGCTGCCGCGCTCGTCCAGCACTACGGCATCCGCACCTACGCGATCAAGGGCGAGGACGCGGACACGTACTGGAGCCACATCGACGCGGCCATCGACCACGCGCCGCAGATGACGATGGACGACGGCGCGGACGTGGTCGGGCGCATCCACGCCGAGCGGCCCGAGGCGCTCGCCGGCATCATCGGCGGCACTGAGGAGACCACGACCGGCGTCATCCGCCTGAAGGCCATGGCGGCCGACGGCGCGCTCAAGTACCCGATCGTGTCGGTCAACGACGCCATGACCAAGCACCTGTTCGACAACCGCTATGGCACCGGCCAGTCCACGATCGACGGCGTCATCCGCGCCACGAACCGGCTCATCGCCGGCCGCACGGTCGTCATCTCCGGCTACGGCTGGTGCGGCAAGGGCGCCGCGATGCGCGCGAAGGGCCTCGGCGCGAACGTCATCGTCTGCGAGATCGACCCGCTCGTGGCGCTCGAGGCGGTCATGGACGGCTTCCGCGTGATGCCGGCCGTGGAGGCCGCCGCCGAGTGCGACGTCTGGATCACGGTCACCGGCGACATCAACGTCATCGACACGCCGATGTTCGACGCGATGAAGGACGGCGCCATCATCTGCAACTCGGGCCACTTCAACGTCGAGATCAACATCGCGCACCTGCGCGAGGTCGCGACCTCCGTTCGCGAGGTGCGCCCGCTCGTCGAGGAGTTCGTGCTCACCGATGGCCGCAAGATCTTCCTGCTGGCCGACGGCCGGCTCGTGAACCTCGCGTGCGCCGAGGGCCACCCGGCCAACGTCATGGACATGTCCTTCGCGAACCAGGCGCTGTCCGCCGAGTACATGGCCGCGAACGCCGCCTCGCTGGAGGCGGGCGTCTACCCGGTGCCCGAGGAGATCGACAAGATGATCGCGCGCGTGAAGCTCGAGACGCTGGGCGTGAGGATCGACACGCTCACCGAGGAGCAGGCGACCTACCTCGCGAGCTGGCAGGAGGGTACGGTCTAGGCCGGCCGAACGCGCGAGCCCACGGGAGGCCCCGCCCGAGTGTGGGGCCCTCGCGCGTCCGGGCGCGTGATACGATTCGTCGTGCCATCGGCGCCCTTTGACGCGAGAGCCGGGTCCGTCGGGGCCGGTGGCGCCAAGGAGGTTTCGGCTGGCCCGGGCGCGGGTGGGAGCGAAGCGTAAGGCGTCCGTCGGGCGCGACGGCGTGGACAGAAGAGGGTGTGCGATGAGCGTCGCGTCGTCCGCCGGTGTCCGTCGTCCGGGTCGCGCCGGGGTGCGCCGCCGCACCGCTCTCCTGTTCGCCGGGTGCACGTTCGCGATCGCATTCCTGAGCGCATCACCCGCCTTCGCGGCCGCGCCGGTCGCCGTCGATGACCCGGGGTGGAGCCAGATCCGGAAGCTCGCGGCCGTCGATTGCACGACGGACGACTTCTCCGGCTGGTCCGTCGCCGTCTCCGGCGACGCCGCTCTTGTCGGCGCGCCCTACGACGACAACGCGAACGGTCTGAACGCCGGCTCGGCGCACGTGTACATGCGCACGGGAGGGGTGTGGTGGCAGATCGGGAAGCTCACGGCCGCCGATGGCGCGCCGGGAGACCTCTTCGGCTACTCCGTCGCCGTCTCCGGCGACATCGCTGTTGTCGGTGCGCCCTACGACGACACCGCGGCAGGCGCGAACGCCGGCTCGGCGCACGTGTACGCGCGCTCGGGCGGGGTGTGGAGCCACGAGGCGACGCTCACGGCTGCCGACGGCGCGGCGGACGACCGCTTCGGCTACTCCGTCGCCGTCTCCAGCGACACCGTCGCCGTCGGCGTGCCCTGGGACGACATCGGGAGTGCTTCGAACGCCGGCTCGGCTCACGTGTACGCGCGCTCGGGCGGGGTGTGGAGCCACCAGGCGACGCTCACGGCTGCCGACGGCGCGGCGGACGACTTCTCCGGCTGGTCCGTCGCCGTTTCCGGTGGCACCGCCGTGATCGGCGCGCCCTACGACGACACCGCGGGGGGTCCGGACGCCGGCTCGGCGCACGTGTACGCGCGCTCGGGCGGGGTGTGGAGCCACGAGGCGACGCTCACCGCCGCCGATGGCGAGGGGGGCGACCAGTTCGCCTACTCGGTCGCCGCCTCCGGCGACACCGCCGTGGTCGGTGTGCGCTACGACGTCACGGCGGGCGGCGCGGGCGCCGGCTCGGCGCACGTGTACGTCCGCTCGGGCGGGGTGTGGAGCCATGAGGCGACGCTCACGGCCGCCGACGGAGCGGCGGGCGACCAGTTCGCCTACTCGGTCGCCGCCTCCGGCGACACCGCCGTGGTCGGCGCGCCCTGGGACGACACCGCGGCAGGCGCGAACACCGGCTCCGCCTACTGGTACGGAGGGTTGAACTCGCCGATCACCACCGCCGAGGACACGCTGCTCGCCGTCCCCGCGCGCGGCGTGCTCGCGAACGACACCGACGCCGACGGCGACTCCATCACCGCCACGCTAGTGGCCGGTCCCTCGCACGGCAGCCTGGTTCTCTCGGCAGCGGGAGGGTTCGCGTACGACCCGGACGCTGACTGGAACGGCACCGACTCCTTCACCTATCGCGCGTACGGTGGGGCGGCCTACTCCGCAGCGGCGACGGTCACCATCGTGGTGACGCCGGTGAGCGACGCGCCTGTCGCGTCCGACGACTCCACGAGCACGCCCGAGGACACCGCCAAGCAGATCGCCGCGCTCGCGAACGACACCGACGCCGACGGCGACATGCTAGCGGTCGGCTCGTTCACGCAGCCCGCACATGGCGTGGTGACGTCGACCACGAGCGGGTTCGACTACACGCCGACCGCGGACTGGAACGGCGCCGACACCTTCACCTATCGCGCCTCTGACGGCACGACGTATTCGGCGCCGGCTACGGTCACGATCGTGGTGACGCCGGTGAACGACGAGCCGGTCGCGTCCGATGACTCCACGAGCACGCTCGAGGACGCCGTCAAGGCCATCGCCGCGCTCGCGAACGACACCGACGTGGACGGCGACACGCTCACGGTCGGCTCGTTCACGCAGCCCGCGCATGGCGTGGTGGCGTCGACCACGAGCGGGTTCGACTACACGCCGACCGCGGACTGGAACGGCACCGACAGCTTCACCTACCGCGTCTGGGACGGCGCGGCGCTTTCGGCGCCGGCCACCGTCACGATCGTGGTGACGCCGGTGAACGACGCGCCTGTCGCGTCCGACGACTCCACGAGCACGCCCGAGGACACCACCGTGACCGTTCACGCGCCCGGAGTGCTCGCCAACGATTCCGACGCCGACGGCGACTCCATCACCGCGACGCTGGTGGCGGGAGTCGGCCACGGCACACTTGCGCTTTCCGCCGACGGCGGCTTCACCTACGCCCCTGCCGCGGACTGGAACGGTACCGACAGCTTCACCTATCGCGCCTTCGACGGTACGGTCTACTCGAACACGGCCACGGTCACGATCGTGGTGACGCCGGTGAAGCACGCGGTGCGCCTCGCCGGCGCCGACCGCTACGCCACGGGCCTGGCCATGTCGCGCTCGACGTTCGCGACCGGAACGTGCACCGCGGTCGTCATCGCAACGGGCAAGAACTACCCCGACGCGCTGGGCGCCGGCGGGCTGGCCGGAGCGGCGAACTGCCCGATCCTGCTCGTGAAAGACAGCTTCGACGCGACCACGAAGGCCGAGATCCAGCGACTCGTCTCCGGGCATACGACCTACACGGTCTACATCGTCGGGGGTACCGCGGCGGTCGCCCAGTCCATCCAGGACGCGATGGCCACCCAGTTGACCGGAGAGAGCATCGTGCGGCTGGCCGGAGCCGACCGCTACGCCACGGCCGTGCAGGTGTGCGCGCGTGTGCGGTCGGTGAAGGGCTCGGCGTTGCAGAAGGCCTTCATCGTCACGGGCGCGAGCTTCCCCGACGCGCTGCTGGCCAGCCCGCTCGCGTACCGCAACAAGTGGCCGATCCTGCTCACGAACAACAACGCCACGGTCAACACGAACGTGAAGAACGCCCTCGTGTCCGCGGGTGTCACAAACGCCTACGTCATCGGCACGACCACGTCGGTCACCGACGCGTCCAAGTCCGCCATCGACGCGGGACTGTCCGGCACCGTCACGCGCGTGGCTTCGGCGACGGACGCGTACGCGCAGTCGGTCGCGGTCGCTTCCTGGGCCACGGCGAACCTCGGGTCGACGTGGGACCTCGTGGCCGTCGCCACGGGCCAGAACTACCCCGACGCGCTCGCGGTCGGCCCGGTGCAGGGGTCGTCCAACGCGCTCATCCTGTTCACGCACACCACGACGCTGGATACCGTCGTGCGCAACGCACTTGCCGCCCACGCGGCCGAGATCAGCACGGTGCGCTTCTGCGGCGGGCCCGCGGCGGTGACGGACGCGGTCCAGGCCGCGGTGATGGCGGCGGTGGAGTAGGGCAGGGCCTCAAGCGATTCGATGAAGGGCGGCTCCGAAGGCGGAGTCGCCCTTCTCTCGTATACTGTCCGCGCACGTCACCCGCACCCGAGCTACCAACGGAGCCGCCGCATGGGCATCGAGAACATCCCGCGCACCATCTGGTGGGAGGACGGCCGCGTCCTGCTCGTCGACCAGTCGCGCCTGCCGCTCGTCGGCGACGTGCTCGTCTGCGAGGCGTACTCGGGCGTCTGCCAGGCGATCGCGACCTTGGCGGTGCGCGGGGCGCCCGCACTCGGCGTGGCGGCCGGGCTCGCGCTGGCGGTGTGGACCGTCAACGAGACGCAAGGCTACGAGACGGTCGAGGACTACCTGAACGGACTCGCCGATGTGGCCGCCGATGTAGCCGCCACCCGTCCCACTGCGGTGAACCTCGCGTGGGGCGCCGCCCGCGTGCTGCGGCTCGCGCGCGACAACGCCGACCTGCCACTCGCGGAGCTCAAGGACCTGGTGGTCGCCGAGGCGCTGGCGATGGAGGCCGAGGACGAGGCGCGGTGCCGCGCGATCGGCGAGCACGGGGCCGCGCTGCTGCCCGAGGGCGCCCGCGTGCTGACGCACTGCAACGCCGGCTCGCTCGCGACCGCGTACTTCGGCACCGCGCTCGGCGTCATCTTCACCGCGCACGAGGCCGGCAAGGTCGCGCACGTGTGGGTCGACGAGACGCGTCCGGTCCTGCAGGGCGCGCGCCTGACCGCCTGGGAGCTCGGGCGCGCGGGCGTGCCGCACGCGCTCATCACCGACAACATGGCCGCCTGGGTCATGAGGCAGGGCGGCTGCGACGCCGTGATCGTCGGCGCGGACCGCATCGCGGCCAACGGCGACACCGCCAACAAGATCGGCACGTACGGGCTGTCGGTGCTGGCCAAGGAGCACGGCGTGCCGTTCTACGTCGCCGCGCCGACCTCGACGGTCGACCTGACGATGGCGACCGGCGAGCACATCCCCATCGAGGAGCGGAATCCCGAGGAGGTCGCGGGCGTGACGTGGTCGGCCGTCTTCGACGCGCCGAGCGCGCAGGCGACCTCGCTGCTCGACGCCATGACCGCCGACACGGGCGCGTTCGCGCTCGACGTGGGCGCCGGCCACAAGCTCGAGATCTCCCGAAAGGGCGGCGGCTATCGCTTCGACGGATGGGCGCGCATCTCACCGGTCGGCGTGCCGGTCTACAACCCGGCGTTCGACGTGACGCCCGCCGCCAACGTCACCGCGATCATCACCGAGAACGGCGTGGCGCGCCCGCCGTTCGGCGAGTCGCTGGCCGAGCTGTGCGCCGGGTCGGGCTCGATGCACGAGCTCGGCGACGTGCTTCCGCGGGTCGCCGAGGCCGACGCGGACGCCGCCGACGCCGGCGAGCCGGGCGAGTAGCCGGGAGCGCGCCGTGTCCTTCTCGGTGCTCGCCGTCGCGATCGCGAAGCTGCTGGCGCTGGTGGGCGTCGGCGTCGCGCTGCGGGCGACGGGGCTGGTCAAACGCGAGCACGCGAAGGCGCTCAACGCCGTCATCGTCTACGTCGCGCTGCCGGCGATGATCTTCCGGGTGGTGTACCAGGCGCCGCTGTCCTGGGAGGTCGTGCGCGTCGGCGGGATCGCGCTGGGGACCTCACTGGTGTGCTTCGCGGTGGCGTGGGCGCTCGCCCGCTCACTCAGGCTGCCGAGGGGCACCGAGGGCGGCTTCATGATCGTCGCGGCGATCGGCAACACCGGCTACATCGGCTATCCGGTGACGCAGATGCTCCTCGGCGAGCTGGCGCTGTCGCGCGCGGTCTTCTACGACGTCTTCGGCACGGTGGTCATGCTGTGCACCGTCGCCATCGCAGTCGCGGCGCGTTTCGGCGACCACGAGGAAGAGCGCGTCTCGGTCGTGCGCGAGCTGTTCACCTTCCCGGCGATGGTCGCGCTGCTGGCCGCGCTGGCGGCGCGGCTCGTCCCGTGGCCCCAGGCCGTTGAGACCCCGGTAAGGGATTGGTTGGTGCTCGCCGGTACGATGGTGGTGCCGCTGATCATGATCTCGCTGGGGCTCACGCTGTCGGCCGAGGGGTTCCGCAGCGCCCCCGTGGCGCTCGGCGCGTCGGCAGGCGTGAAGCTGGCGCTGTCGCCGGCGATCGCGCTCATGGCTGCGCTGCTGCTCGGCGAGCACGAGTCCCTGCGCCTCGTGGTGCTGCAGGGCAGCATGCCGTCCGCGATGCTGCCGCTCGTCATCGGCGAGCGGTTCGGGCTCGACACCGAGTTCATCGCCTCGGCGATCCTGACCACGACGGTGCTGTGCGTGGTGACGATTCCGCTCGTCCAGTTGCTGCTGCGCTAGAGGGCCCGCCGCCCTCCGCGAGAAGGAGGGCCCGCGACATGCCGATCCACCTGCTCGAAGGTCTCGCCGAGGCCCTCTCGCCCACCCGCTGTGCCGGCTGCGAGCTGCCCGGCGCGCTCCTGTGCCCCGCGTGCGCCGCCGCGCTCCCGCGCGTCGAGCGCGCGTGCCCCCGCTGCGGTGCGCCCGCGTCCGCTCGCTCTGCGGACGGCTGCCGGGAGTGCGCGGGGCGCGAGCTCGCGTTCGCGGGCGCAGCGTGCCTCGGCACGCT
>VAUM01000065.1 GCA_005774595.1 Actinomycetota bacterium | reverse complement strand
CGACGCGCAAGCCCGCAGCTCCTGCTACGCCGCCTCCGCCTCCCGAGCCGGCGGCCGAGCCGGTCGAGGTGCCCAAGGCGCCGCGGCGCAACCCGGTCTTCCCGGTTGGCGTGGCGTACTGGCCGCTCGACGCCGAGACCGAGGCGTGGGGCGACTGGTACAAGCGCCCCTTCGAGGAGGACTTCGACGCGTTCGACGAGGCGCGTCTGACGCTCGTGCGCCTCTTCATCTCGTGGAAGATGCTCGAGCCGCAGGTCGGCCAGTACGACGAGCACGCGCTCGACCGCCTCGAGGAGCTCGTCAGCGGCGCGCGCGAGCGCAAGCTGCAGGTGCTGGTGACCTTCTTCGCCGACGACCGCCTCGCCGAGATGAACGACGTGCCGTGGGGCAAGAAGCGGGACCCGCGCACCGACCAGTACCTCGTGCAGCGCCAAGTCGCGCTCGTCCAGAAGGTGGTCAACCGCCTGCGCAACGAGACGATCATCTTCGCGTGGGACCTCGCCAACGAGGCGTTCCTGTCCGGCTTCGAGGACACGGCCGCGCTCGCGGAGTGGGCGCGTACGATGCGTGACGCCATCCGCGAGGTCGACACCGAGCGGCCGATCATCGTGTCGGCCGATCCCGAGACGCTCTTCCGCGCCAACGCCGTCGACCCGCGCGCGGCCATCGACGAGGGCGAGTTCGCCGTCTCCCACGTGACCGCGTCGTACCGCGCGTACGCGGCCGAAGGTCCGATCACCTCGGGACCGGCGACCTACATCGACACCTTCCTGCTGCGCTCGGCGTCCCGCGGCCTGCCGGTCGTGCTCGACGAGGTCGGCGTGCAGTCGCTCGACAACTCGCCCGCCGAGGAGGCCGCGTACGTGCGCACCGTGCTGTACGCCGCGCTCATGAACCGCGCGGCCGGCGTGGTGCTGCGGCGCTACCGCGACCTGGACGTCGAGCGGCGCGAGCCGTACTTCCGCGACCCGTGGGAGGTGCTCGTCGGCGTCACCGACACCGAGGGGCGCGAGAAGCCCTCGTGGAACGAGGTCAAGTCGTTCGTGAAGGTCGCGGCGCACGTCGACCTGAAGCGCTACACGCTGCTTCCCGAGCGCACGGCGGTGCTCATCCCCTCCGAGCGCTACGACCCGCTGCCCAACCTCGCGGGACTGTACGACCCGCGCTCCTGCCTGCAGGCGTACATCTCCGCGAAGGAGGCGCACGTCCCGGTCACCGTCGCGCGCGAGGACGACGAGCTGTCGGCCTACACCGTGCTCATCGTGCCGAGCGTCTTCCACATGTCCTCGGCGACCTGGGAGCGGCTCGCCGCGTTCGTGCAGGGCGGCGGCTCGCTCGTCTACTCGTACGGCGGCGGCGACGCCGACCCCCTGGTCCGCGAGGTCTTCGGCGTCGAGTTCCTCGGCGACCACGGTGCGAGGCCGGCGCTGTCGTGCCGCGTCGCGCAGCCCGACATGCTCGGGCCGCTCGTGTCGTTCGACGCGCCGCTCGAGGTCGCGCATTTCGCATTGCTCGGGCACGGCGGCGCGACGGTCGTGGCCACCGACGCGAAGGGTTCGCCGCTGCTGACGCTCAACACCTACGGGCAGGGCCGCGCGGCGTTCGTCGCCGTCCCGATGGAGCGGGCGTTCGCGCAGGGCGACCCGTGGGCGCCTCCGGCCGCCGCCAAGCGCATGCTGCGATCGGTCTACGGCGCCGTGGCGCGGGCCGCGGGGTGCGGTGCGCCGCTCGCCTGCGACAACCCGAGCGTCGAGGTCGCGCTGCTCAACGGCGAGTCGGACGACATCCTGTTGCTGCTCAACCACGCGCCCGAGAAGGCCACCGCCGGGCTGACGTTCGACCGGCCGGCGCGCTCCATCGCCGACGTGCGCGGCGGCAAGCCCGCACCGGTGGGCGACGTGTCGTTCGGGGTCCCGCTCGAGCCGAACGGGACGGCCGCGCTGCGCATAACGTACGAGTAAGCGCTAGACTCGACGGCGCTTGGAGCGTCGTCTTTGGGGGACAGGGGAGCGGCATGCAGAACGAACGCATCGAAAGGGCCCGGGACCACCTGCTCGAGTCGTGGCTCGAGCTCGCCACCGCGATCGAGGCGCATCCCGAGATCCGCGGGCTGCTGTTCGACGCGGTCACGGGCCTGCCCACCGCGCCGCTGCTGTTCCCGCGTATCAAGGTGCTGCTCGAGGAGCGCGGCGAGGTCTCGCTGCTGTGCCTGAACGTCGTGCGCTACAGCCGCATCGAGGAGATCTACGGCTGGCGCGTCTTCGACGACGTCATGCGCAGGACCGGCGAGGCGCTCGAGGAGATCACCGGCACCGACCTGCGCGACTCGGACATCCTCGCCGAGCTGATGGTGTCGGGGAACTCCTTCGTGATCGTGCTGTCCCCTCCGCGCAACAGCCTCACCATGGACCAGGACGCTCTCGAGGTGCTCACCCAGCGTGTCGAGCAGCGCGTCCACGAGGAGCTCGCCAAGACGATCGAGCCCGCGCTCTTCCGCAAGTTCGGCTGCTACGCCGGCTCGTCGATCATCAAGCGTGACGACAACGTGCGCCTCGAGCGCCTCGTGCACGAGGGCCTCGACCAGGCGCTCTCCGAGAGCCACGACCGGGAGGCCGTCGACGCCGAGCAGCGCCGCGCGCGCCTGAAGGAGATCATCGACGGCGAGCTGGTGTCCACGCTCGTCCATCCGGTCATCGACCTGAAGGACATGAGCGTCGTCGGCTACGAGGCGCTCTCGCGCGGACCGGAGGGCGGCGAGTTCGAGCGCCCCGACAAGCTGTTCGAGACGGCGTACGATGCCGACCTCGTGTTCCGGCTCGAGCGGCTGTGCCGGCGCAAGGCCATCCAGGTCGCCTCGTCCATCCCGGACGATCGGCTGATCTTCATCAACATGGAGCCCGAGGCGGTCGCCGACCCCGAGTTGCGCGAGATCGTGCTGGGCTCGGTGCTCGCGGACGCCGGCCTCGCGCCGCAGCAGATCGTCCTCGAGATCACCGAGCGGCGCGCCATCGAGGACTTCCGGTCGTTCCGTGCGACCCTCGAGCACCTGCGCACGCTGGGCTTCGCGCTCGCCGTCGACGACGCCGGTGCGGGCTACAGCTCGTTGCAGGTGCTCGCGGAGGTCCGGCCGGAGTGGCTCAAGATCGACCTGTCGCTCGTGCGCGACATCGACACCGACCAGGTCCGCAAGCACCTCGTCGAGTCGCTCGTGATGTTCGCCGACCGCATCAGCGTGAAGCTGGTCGCCGAGGGGGTCGAGACCAGGGCGGAGCTCGACACGCTCCGGGCCTTGGGCGTGCGCTACGCGCAGGGCTTCCTGTTCATGGAGCCGGTCGCGCCGTATCCGGCCGACCCGGACCTCTCGGCGCTGGCGTAGCGCTCGCCTGCGGCCGATGACCGATGGCGAGCGCATCCGGCTGACGACGATGTCGTCGAAGTCGGGTTGAGCGGCGAAGTGGGGTCCGGGCGACCTCGCTGCCGTGCTCGAACGCTTCTCCCCGGGTGAGTCGGCCTCGCTGATGGTGGGCTTCGACACCTCGGACGACGCCGCGGTCTGGATCGCCGACGGCCGCGCGCTGCTGCTCACCGTCGACTTCTTCACGCCGATGGTCGACGACCCGTACGACTTCGGGCGCATCACGGCGGCCAACGCGCTGTCGGACATCTACGCCATGGGCGGCCGTCCGCTGGTGGCGCTCAACCTGCTCGCGTTCCCATGCTCGATGGACGCGGGCGTCGTCGCGGACGTCATGCGCGGGGGCGCGGACAAGGTGCGCGAGGCGGGCGCGGTGATCGCCGGCGGCCACACGATCGACGACGCCGAGCCGAAGTATGGCCTGTCGGTGCTCGGCGACGCGGACCCCGCCCGGGTCGTGCGCAACGTGGGCGCGCGGCCGGGCGACGCGCTCGTGCTCACGAAGCGCATCGGCGTCGGGATCATGAACACCGCACTCAAGCGCGGCCTGGAGACCGAGGACACGCTGCGTGACGTCATCGAGTCGATGGCGCGGCTGAACCGCGCCGCGTCCGAGGCGATGGTCGAGGCCGGCGTGAGCGCGGGCACCGACGTGACCGGTTTCGGGCTGCTCGGGCACCTGCGCGAGATGGCGCTCGGCAGCGGCTGCGCGGCGGAGCTGGACCTGGAGGCCGTGCCGGTGATTGGCGGCGCGCTCGAGTACGCGGCGCAAGGCGTGTGGCCCGGGCGCGCGAAGGACGTCCTCGCGCACGTGGACCCGCACGTCGCGTGGGGTCCGGCCGACGAGGCGCAGCGGCTCGTGCTGTGCGACCCGCAGACGAGCGGTGGCCTGCTCATGGCGCTGCCGGAGTAGCGCGCGGGCGCCCTGCTCGAGGCGCTCGAGTCGCGCGGGGAACACGGCGTGGTGGTCGGGCGCGTGGTCGACGGCGAGGCAGGGCGCGTCACCCTGAAGTAGCCTGAGCATCACCCGCGTTGAATCATCCTATGCGAATCGCTTATGCTTCCCTTCACCGTTCGCGATGAAGGGACCCTCGAATGGGCGAGAACGAGACCGTCGACTACCACCCGATGTGGGCCGAGCTCGGCCTGGACCTCGAGAAGCATGACTGCCTGCTGGAGGCCGTCGGCGAGCTGTACGGCTCGGCGTACCTCGGCCAGCGCAACCGGCCCGCGGGCATGGCGCACGCCCTCGGGTTCACGCTCGAGGAGCTGGCGTCGGCCGCGCTCACCGCGCGCGACGGCGTCGCCGTCTCCTCGATGTGCACGGTCTTCGCCGAGAGCGAGGTCACGGGCCTCGTGCACCGCGGCGAGGACCGGGGCCGCATCGCCCGCGGGCTGCACGAGGCGATCGCCAAGCGCACCCTCGCGTCGCTCGGGCGCGTCGGGGCGCGAGGCCCGCTGGTGTTCGCAGGTGGGGTGGCGAACAACCTCGCGATGGTGGACCTCGTGCGGGTCGGCTTCGAGGGCGAGGTCATCGTGCCGGAGAGCGCGCAGACCGTGGGTGCGCTGGGTGCAGCGTTGTGTGTGGCCGAGGACCGGCGATGACGCCGGTCGCGCGAAGGAGGAGAGCATGAGTACGTCACAAGGGGTCAGCAGGACCGCGGTAGGGCTTGGCATCGCGGGGGCAGTGATCGGGGTCGTCGCAGCACTTCTGGTCAAGGCGGGCAATCCGGGCAACATGGGCCTGTGCATCGCGTGCTTCATGCGGGACACGGTCGGCTTCTTCGGCGGCGCCGGCGCGAACATGGGAGCGGTCGCGTACATCCGGCCCGAGATACCGGGACTGGTGATCGGGGCGACGGCCTCGGCGCTCGTGGCAAAGGAGTTCAGGGCCCGAGGCGGGTCGTCGGCCCTGCTCCGGTTCGTCCTCGGCTTCGTCTTCATGGTCGGCGCGCTGATATTCCTGGGCTGCACCGTGCGCGCGTGGCTGCGTCTCGCGGGCGGCGACCTGAACGCGGCGGTGGGAATCGTTGGCCTCGTGGCCGGGATCGGGATCGGCACGGTCTTCCTGCGGCGGCGATACGACCTCGGACGCTCGCGCAAGTTGCCGGCGTTCGCAGGATGGGTCGGCCCTGCGGTCTTCGCAGGGATCCTGATCCTCGGTGCCGCAGCGGCGTTCGCCTTCAAGCCGGCGGTGTTCACCGTGACGCCGGCGGGCGCGAGGAGTACGGCCGAGAAGGCGGTCATCGCCAAGGACGGCTCGGTGCTCAAGCCTGCAGGGGCGACCATGGTGGAGGGCGCGGTCGTCGGCGCGGACGGCAGCGTGGTGAGTTCCGCCCAGTCCGTCGACGCGGCGAAGCCGATGCCGGGAGGCCTGAGGGCACCGTTCCTCGCGTCGCTCGTGGCCGCGCTCGCACTCGGGGTGGTCGCGCAGCGCAGCCGCTTCTGCACGGTCGGCGGCGTGCGCGATGCGCTCATATGGAAGCGGTTCGACCTCCTGCTCGGCGTGGGCGGACTCCTCGCCGGGGCGCTGGTCGCGAACCTGCTGCTCGGCCAGTTCAAGCTCGGCTTCACCGGACAGCCGATCGCCCACACGGACCTGCTCGGCAACTTCGCCGCGATGGCTGTTGCGGGACTGGCCGCGGTCATGCTCGGCGGGTGTCCGTTCCGGCAGGTGATCATGACGGGCGAGGGTGATCTCGATGCACTCGCGGCGGTGCTCGGCATGGCGGCGGGCGCGTGGTTCATGCACACCTTCCAGTACGCCTCGAGCGCCAAGGGGCTCTCGCCGATGGCGTGGCCGCTGTTGGCCGTGATGGCGGCGGTGCTCGTCGGCATCGGCGTGTGGAAGCGTGCGCAGGCGGTCTCTCCGGTGACGAGTGGTCCGGCTGTGGCCGAGACGGAAGAGTAGGGAGCAGACGATGGCGACAGTGGATGCGCGCGGGCTCTCGTGCCCGCTGCCGGTGATGATGGCGGACGAGGCGGCGAACGGGCCGGAGCCCGGACAGCTGACGGTCCTGGTGGATAGTGGGACGGCGAAGGCGAACGTGGCGAACCATCTGCGGTTCCTCGGCTACACCGTGGATGTGGAGCAGGTCGCCGACGGGTCGTACCGGATCGCGGCCGCCCGTTCGGACGGGTGAGCCGTTCTGAAGGCCTCACCCCGGCGCGAGTCTGAGCGGCTCCGTATCCTCAGGGCGGCTCATCAGTATCAGCGGTGCGGACAGGTGGTATAGACGGAGCGACCGAGCCGCCGCCGCGGCGGCGGCGGATCGAACGGAAGGGCACGATGGCCAAGCGGATCCTCGTCATGACCGATCGCATGGGCACCGGCGACGACGAGCTCGGCCGCCTGCTGATGCGCAACTTCCTCTACTCGCTCGCGAGGGCGGAGACGCCCCCGGCCGCGGTCCTGCTGTCGAACGGGGGCGTGCGGCTGGCCTGCGAGGGCTCCGACTCGCTCGACGACCTGCGCCTGCTCGTCGACAACGGCGTCGCGGTGCGCGCGTGCGGGACCTGCCTCGACGTGCTGCACCTCAAGGAGGCGCTCGCCGTCGGCGAGGTCGGGACGATGTCCGACCTGGTCGCCGCGGTCACCGGCGAGGACGCCATCGTCACGATCGCCTAGCGCGCGTCCTAGGCGTGCGCGCCTTCGCCCGCACGGGTAGACTGCTGTGCAGGGGCGTCACTGGTGCCGGTGCGAGGAGCGCGGCCGTGCGCGGCCGCGGCGAGGAGGTCGTGCGACATGAAGCGCTCGGTGAGCCCACTGATCCTGTTCGTGATCGGCGCGGCGTGCACGCTCGGCCTGGCGATCTGGTCGGTGTTCGGGATCGGGACCGACGAGGCCGGGCTCGAGATGGTCGCCTCCATCGGCGCGGTGGGGATCGCGGCGGTGTGTTCCGCGACCGTGCTGCTCATCGCACTGTCGTTCCCGAAGGCCGAGCCGTGGCGCCGGCAGTGGCTGCTCGTGGGCCTCGGCATCGGGGCCTTCGCGCTGGGCAACCTCGCGCGCGCCGGCGAGACCGCGTGGGGCCTCGACCCGATCCTCACGGATGTGGGGTTGATCGCGGAGTACTTCCTCCTCGGGGCGGCGCTCGTCGCGGTGGGGCAGGCGTACGTCCCCATGGTGGACTGGCGCCGCCCTGGCTTCGGGGCCGCGGGGACAGGGGCAGCCTTCCTCGCGGTGCTGTGGTTCGGCGTCATCCAGCCGTTCGTGCTCCCGGATGCCGAGAGCGTCTCGGCGATGGTGCGCACGGTCGCGTATCCCGTCGCCGACATCCTGCTGCTGGTCGTCCCGGCGACGTTCGTCTCGCTGTGCCTCGCGCAGATCGGCGGCGACCGGTTCGCGAGGCCGTGGTGGGCGGTGACCTTCGGCGTGGGCGTCCTCGCACTCAGCCAGGGCGCGATCATCGTGCTCCAGGCCATGCCGGGCGCGTACTACCGCGGCATGTTCGTGGACTACGGCCCCGTGCTCAGCCAGGTGCTCGTCGCGATGGGTGCGCTGTCCGCGGCGGCACTCGCGGTCGAGTTCATGTGGCGGCCCGAGAGCGCTCCGGTCGCGGAGTCCGAGCCGGTGTCCGAGCCCGCCGGGTAGCGCCCGCAGGTACCTCGGGTATCCTGTAGCGCATGACCGACGACC
>VAUM01000064.1 GCA_005774595.1 Actinomycetota bacterium | reverse complement strand
GTTCATGACAACCTCTCCCTCCGATAGATGAGACGTGCAGTCTCATCAACGGCGGGTGAGATGGTGCACGGGATAGGTCACACCGGCGGAGTCGAGGGGAACCGACGCTACCCGAACGTGCCATGGGCCTTCCGGCCGGTGCGGTGGTCGAGACGGTCTAGGAAGACGAGACGACCAGCACGTCAACGGGGCTACGACGAGAATCGCCGGGGGCCTCGTGACGGTCAGTCGGACCGATGTGCCCGTCATCGGGCGGAGGATCCGGTCTCGGAGGGCCGCGTACGAAGCCGCGTTCTTGGGAACACCAGATCGGAGGCACGCCGACTTCGCGATCGCTTCAGCGATCGCGCAACGACATGTGGCTGGTGAGGCGGACGGACAGCGATCGGCCGATCGTACTCATTGCCGACGATGACGCGGCGAGTCGGCGTCTGATCGAACTCTGGCTCGAAGGCATGGGCGTCCGGACGCTCGCGGCCGCCGATGGCGTCGGCGCATTGGCCTTGGCCCGCGCAGGTCTCCCCGACCTCGCCCTCCTCGACGTCATGATGCCCGGCCTCGACGGCTTCGAGGTCGCCCGCGAGCTCAAGCGGGACCCCGCAGTGTGCGGCACACCGATCGTGATGATCACGTCACTGGGCGATGTCGACGACCGAGTGCGTGCCCTCGACGCTGGCGCCGACGACTTCCTGAGCAAGCCCGTCGATCCAGCGGAGCTACAATCTCGCGTCCGATCCCTCCTCAAGACCAAGGCACTCGGGGACCGGCTTCGGGAACACGAGCGGGAACTGGAAGCCGCCGTCGAGGCGAAGACCGCGGACCTTCAGGCCGCGCTCGATCGCGCCGAGATGGCGACACTCGACACGATCCAGCGGCTGTCGCGGGCCGCGGAATACCGCGACGAAGCGACGGGCGCACACATCACGCGCGTGAGCCACTACGCCTACGTGATCGCACGCGGGCTCGGAGAACCCGACGCTTGGTGCCGCACGGTCATGCACGCGATGCCCATGCATGACGTCGGGAAGATCGGCATCCCCGACAGGATCCTGCTGAAGCCAGGCAAGCTGGATGCTGACGAGTCGGCGGTGATGCGCACGCATGCGAGGATCGGCGCTTCCATCCTCTCGGGCTCGAGTTCGGACGTGCTCCAGACCGCGGAGATCATCGCGCTGACGCACCACGAGAGGTGGGACGGCACCGGCTATCCGGCAGCGCTCGCGGGTGAGGAGATCCCCCTCGCGGGCCGGATCGCCGCGATCGTCGACGTGTTCGACGCGGTGTGCTCCAAGCGGCCCTACAAGTCCGCGGTGCCGCCGGCCGACGCGGCTCGCATCGTGGAATCCGAGCGCGGCGCCCACTTCGATCCTGACGTGGCGGACGCGTTCGTCCTGGCGCGCGACGAGTTGCTCTCCTTCGCGGCTTGCGCGGGATACGACTCCGCCTGAATCCGACATCGGTCGCCGTCAGAGGGTTACGAGTCCCCTCCGGATCGCCTCGCTGACCGCCTGCGCCCGGGAATCGACGCCGAGCTTCGAGTAGATCGCGTGCAGGTGGTTCTTCACGGTGCTCTCCGACACGTGCAGCGTCCTGGCCATCTGCGCGTTCGACATGCCCTTCGCGAGCAGCTCGAGTATCTCGGCCTCGCGGATCGTCGGCGATGATTCCGTCGGACCGGCCGCAGCCGCCCTCATCGAGAGCCTCCGCATCCTGGTCAGCAGCGCGGTAGAGACGCTCGAATCGAGGACGGCCTCGCCCGACGCCACCGCCTTGACCGCCGAGGTGACAGCTTCCGGCTCCAGGTGATCCAGGTTGATGAATCCGAGTGCGCCGGCCTCCAGCGCGTCGATCGCGGTCACGTCTCCGCCGGTCACGCCCGCCACGACGACTCGCGCGCCCTCCAAAGCCCGCACGACATCGGCGGTCATCGCCGGGCCGCAGTCGGGACAGTGCACCATGTCCACGACCACCACGTCCGCGGCGAGTGCCCGTGAGCGCGTGAGCCCGGAGTCCCACTCCGCTGCCCGACCGACCACCTCAACACCTTCAGCGGCGTGCAGCATGGCTGCGAGGCCCTCGACGCATGCCGCCTTCCGTCCCATCACGAACACCTTGACTGAGTCCACGTCACTCCCCAACCGCCTACCGGTCAACGTACCTCATCCCCCTCAGGCGGCTCCGCGAGTCCGCTCGGGCCGTGAACGTCAGGCCCGATCACGAGGCCTTCCGCGACCTCCACGCCGGCCTCGACCACGAGCGCGAGACACTCACGCGTGTCGACCCCGGTCGCCACCAGAGTGACACCGCGGGCATCACACTCGGCCAGGGCGGCGTCACAGCCCCCCGTTGAGTCCTTCAGGTGCGCGAGCACCGACGCGGGGAACCACAGCTCCGAGAACACCGACAACGGCAGCGCCGCGACACTGGCACACGTCTCATCCACAGCGAGGCACATCGCGAAGCCTGAGTGTCCGGCCGCCCTGATCCACGTCTCGGAGGGCGCGCACCCCAGCACATGTGCGGCCGGCACCTCCAGCGCGATGCACCGCGGGTCGGCCCCGCGACGCGACACTTCCTCCTGCAGCCGCCCGAACACGGCGGGGTCGAGCATGTCTCCGAGGCCCAAGGGCATCGAGATCGCCACCCCTGCTGCCGACTCGAGCAAGGCTCCCGCGAGCGGCTCCACCGTCGCGCGCGTGGCGCGTGGCCCGCCTAGGGCGCCGGGCTCGCTCGCGCTGTCCGGTTCGCTCGCCAGGTCGACGCACGCCCGCAGCCGGACCAGCTCGCCCGTCAGCGTGCTGCGCATCGGCCGGAACGTGATCGCCGGCGTGGGCGCCGGCTCATCGGCCGGCCGCCTCTTCGCAGCCTCGACGACCTCCGTCCGGTCTCGGCCCGTGTGCTTCGCCCGATACAACGCTTCGTCGCTGGTGCGAAGCGCTTGCGCCGCCGTCTCGGAATCGGGGAACACGTTGACCCCGATGCTCACGGTGACCTGCCGGCTCGATGCGGCAGGGACCACCTGCGCGACTGACACCGCCTCTCGGATCGTCTCAGCGACCTCCTGCGCGCCCCGCCGCCCGACGTCCTCGACGAGCACACCGAACTCGTCGCCGCACAGGCGCGCGACGAGTGCTTCTCTCGGTGCCGATGCCCGCACCGTCCGGGCTATGTTGACCAGCGCCGCATCACCGACATCGTGCCCGAACTCGTCGTTGATCTGCTTGAAGTGGTCGACGTCGACGAACAGCAGCGCACCCGTCGATCCGGAGCTCAATCCCTGGACCAACCTCTCGAAGCGCGATTCGAGCACGCGACGGTTCGGCAGGTCGGTGAGCGGATCGTGCTCCGAGAGATAGCGGAGCAAGTCCACGTACTCCATCTGGTCCGTCACATCCGCTCCGGCGCAGACGACGCCGAGCGGCTCTCCGGCGCTGTCCTCGTACGGCGCGATCGATACGCGCATCGTGCGCACTCGCCCATCCTGTCGCCGGAGACGGGCGGTGGTCTCAGACACCCGACGCTCCGCGAGACACCGCCTCGCGACCGAGAGCGTGTCGCGGATCTCGTCTGCTGCATACTCGTCATCGAATCCACTCGGCTCCGCCGGTTCGATCCCGAGCTCGAACCGCCTGGCCTCGCGATTCACGAAGTCCACTCGTCCGGCAGCGTCAAGGGTGAGCACGGGCACCGGAATGTGATCGAGCGCCGCGCGGACCGCCTCGCGCTCGCCCCTCTCGTGCCTCAGCTCGACCACCTTGTCGTCGAGCTTGTCCTCAAGCCTGTGGCTGTAGCCCTCCAGCAGCCTCGCGAGCTCGGACTCCTCGAGCTCCGGGGCCGCTGAGCCGGTTGCCACCCCCCGCACGGCCAGTCCCTCCGCAACGGCCTCGAGAACAGCGGTCGTGGACGCCGGCTTGATCAGGTAGGCCGTCGCGCCCAGATCGCGCGCGAGCCGCTCGTCGGCCTCGTCGATGAAGCTCGCCGTATGGAAGATGAAAGGTACGGCCGCAAGACCGGGGTCTCGCCGCATCTCGAGCCGGAGACGGAACCCGTCCATGTGCGGCATGAGCCCGTCGGAGACCACCAGGTCGAAGGCGGTCTCACGTAGCCTGCTCAACGCCTCCAGACCGTCCTCGGCTTCGACGACCTCATGACCGTCGCGCTCGAGGATCTTGCGCAGCAGCAGGCGGGGTTCCTTGGCGTCATCCACCACCAGCACCCGCGCCATCATCCCCACCTCCGCGAGAACCGTACGGCGACGGGGCGGCGTTGCGCAAGCGCTTGATACCGACGAGCCGTTTGATGAGCAAGGGGTATAGAGGGGTGAGCGCAGGTGGACGAGGGCGCCGTCGACCATATCGCGCAGGTGTGAGCTGGATCGGGGGACACCACATGGGTGGACGCATCTCGACGGGCATCGAGGGCCTCGACGAGCTGACGATGGGCGGCCTGCTGCCGAAGCAAGCGTATCTGGTGCGCGGCGGACCGGGCACGGGGAAAACGACCCTGGGGCACCACTTCTTGACCGCAGGTGCACGCAGCGGGGCTGCGGCGCTCTTCGTGACCTTGAGTGAGACCGAGGAGCAGCTCAGGGCCCACTCGGCAGCCGTGGGGGCCGCGCGCGCGGCCGCAGAGAAGCGGGGAAGGCGCCTCGCAGGTTGGGCGCACCACGTCAGCCACGTCTTGATGAAGCAGGAAGCTGGGAGGATCGCGCAATCGTTGAAGCACGTTCTTGCAGGGACGAGAGCGAACCTATGGCACGCGAGAATGCACACGGTCAGGGCGGAATGCCGGACTCGACCGGGTCGGCAGAACGCGAGTCGTTGTCGGAGGGAAGGGCATCGCTCAGGAACATCCGCAGAAGCGAGGATGTGAGCAAACGCGAGGGACATCCATGAACTCGGAAGAACGATACCGCGTCACTTCTGAGCCGAACCTTGAGACCTTGGGGCGCCGGCTGGCGAAGGTCTGCGCATTGCTCATCGGCGGCATCGCCTTGCTGGTGCTGGGCAGTTGGGTGGCCGGCCGTTGGCAGATGGGCACCCTCGGCAGCGACTTCATCCCCATGGCGCCCAGCACGGCGCTGCTGTTTCTGTTGTTGGGCGCGGCGGTGTTCATCCGGGCGCAGGGTGCGGAGGGACGAACGGGCGCATGGTTTTGTCTTGTTGCGGCCGGGGTGGCGCTGGCAGCGGGCGCGCTGTTCCTTGCGCGGGACTTGCTCGGCTTCGAACTGCCCCTTGAACAGTGGCTGGCGTCATCGGACGCGACACTGAAGGGCGTCCCGGTGGGTCGCATGTCGCCGATGACGGCGCTGGCATTCGTGCTGACCTCAGGGGCACTGCTGCTACGATCACCGGCGCTGGCGGACCGCGCTGCGGCGCGCTATCTGGCGCGGGTTCTGACGCTGGGCGTGTCGTTGGGCGCCGTCACCGTGCTGATCAGCTACAGTTCGGGCGAGCCGCTGTTCTACGGCCAGGGCCTGGTGCCCATGGCACTGCCGACGGCGATCGCTTTCATGCTGCTCGGCGCGTCGCTGTTGGCCCTGAGCACGAGGAAACCGTCCCCTGGACTCCGATCGCCACCACGCCTCACGGGGTGGTGGCCGATGACGATCCTTGCGGTGCTCGCAGGCGCCGTGGCCCTGACGGGATGGTTCTACCTCCGGGCGCAACTCGTCGAGACGCGCGGCCAGGTGGAGGCCGAACTCAACGCCATCGCCGATCTCAAAGTGCAGCAGATCGTCACATGGCGGCAAGAGCGGCTCGCCGACGCGGCAGTCATCGGACAGGCCGCCTTCTTCGCACGCGATGTGCAGACGTTCTTCAACGATTCTTCCCCGACAGCGAAGGCGGAGTTGATCCACTGGTTGACGTTGTTCGCCGAGAACCACGAGTACCGCCGGGTCTCGTTGTTCGACGCGCGGGGCGAACTGCGGTTGACGCTGCCGGACGACGGGATTCGCCCCGGCCCGGTCATGAACAGCCACGTCAGTGATGTCCTGCGTGACCCGCGCGTCCAGATGACTGACCTGCACCGCGGCGACAGCGGCGGTGACATCCGCATCTGCCTCGCCATCCCCATCTTTGCGCCCGACTCCTCAACCATTGACACTCGACCCTCCTCCCCCTTCGCCGTCATCCTGCTCGAAGTCGACCCGCAACGGTTCCTCTACCCCCTCATCCAGACGTGGCCGACGCCCAGCCGCACCGCGGAGACGCTGCTGGTCCGGCGCGACGGCGACGATGCCCTCTACCTCAATGAATTGCGCCATCAAGAGAACACCGCGCTGTCGTTGCGGGTGCCGCTGACGCGCACCGAGTTGCCCGCCGTGCGGGGTGCGCTCGGCCAGATCGGCATGTTCGAGACTGTGGACTACCGCGGCGTGCCGGTGCTCACGACGGTGCGCTCGGTGCCGGGCACGCCGTGGTTCATGGCCTCCAAGGTGGACCAGGAGGAAGTCTACGCGCCGATGCGGGAAAGGGCGTGGTCGGCGGGATTGGTCGGGGCGATGCTCGTGCTGGCGGCCCTGCTCGGGATCGGCCTGCTCTGGCGGCAACAGAGGCTGGAGTCTTCCCGCCGAGAACTGGCCGAACGAGCGCATGCGGAGGCGGTAGTGCGGGAGAGCGAAGAGCAGTTGCGGCGTGCGCAGGAGATCGCGCATCTGGGTAGTTGGCAACTGGATCTAGTGCACAACCGGCTCAGTTGGTCGGACGAGGTCTATCGCATCTTCGGGTTGATACCGCAGGAGTTCGGTGCGACGTACGAGGCCTTTCTGGAACGTGTCCACCCCGACGACCGCCAGAAGGTGGACGAAGCCTATGGCAGTTCGTTGCGCGAGAACCGCGACACCTACGAGATCGAACACCGCGTCATCCGCAAGGATACCGGCACGGTCCGCGTCGTCCACGAACGATGCGAACACTCTCGCGATGCCACCGGCAAGATCACTCGCTCCATCGGCATAGTTCATGACATCACCGAGCGCGAACGGGCGGAGCAGATCAACGTGGCCCGGTTGCGCTTGATCCAGTTTGCCGCAACGCACAATCTGGATGAGTTGCTAGAGGCGACGTTGAACGAGGCGGAGGCGTTGACAGGCAGCTTGGTCGGTTTCTATCACTTCGTGGAACCAGACCAGAGAACGCTATGGCTTCAAAACTGGTCCACCCGGACCAAAGCGGAATTCTGCAAGGCGGAGGGAAAAGGGCTGCACTACGACATCGCCGTCGCGGGAGTGTGGACCGATTGCGTCCATCAACGCCGGCCGGTGATCCACAACGACTACGCCTCGCTGCCACACCGTAAGGGCTTGCCGCCGGGACATGCGCCGGTGGTGCGTGAATTGGTGGTGCCGGTGATGCGGGACGAGAAGGTTGTGGCGATTCTCGGCGTGGGGAATTGCCCGGAGAACTACACGGACGAGGATAGCAAAGCCGTTTCACTCCTCGCTGACTTGGCGTGGGAGATCGCTGTGCGCAAGCGGGCCGAGGAAGAGATCTGCCAGTTGAACGCCGAATTGGAACAGCGCATCCGCGACCGCACCGCGCAACTCGAAGCCGCTAACCATGAACTGGAGGCGTTCAGCTACTCCGTCGCGCACGACCTGCGCGCGCCGCTGCGGGCGATCGACGGCTACGACCGCATCCTGGTGAAGGACTACGAAGACAGACTCGATGACGAAGGCCGCCGCGTGCTAGGCGTCATCTCCCGCGAAACGCAGCGCATGGGCGCGTTGATCGACGACCTGCTCGCCTTCTCGCGGTCGAGCCGTCAGCCGATGCGATTGACGGAGGTTGACCTGAATGCGCTGGCCCAAGCCGAGTATGAGAGGTGTGCCGCGCAGGAACCGGATCGGCTCATCGAGTTCAAACTGCATCCGCTGCCGCCGGTGCAGGCTGACGCGGCCATGTTGCGCCAGGTGCTGGCAAACCTCCTTTCCAATGCCCTCAAGTTCACCCGCTCGCGCGAAGTGGCGGTCATCGAGGACGGGGGGGTGGGGTCGGGGGGGGGTGGGGGCATGGGGGTGGCCCCAGACGGCGCGGGCCCGCAGGGCGAACGCCCCCTTGGCCTCTTCCGCCCGGGCACACGGGGCGGGGGTGG
>VAUM01000063.1 GCA_005774595.1 Actinomycetota bacterium | reverse complement strand
TGGCGCACGAGGTTGTTGACCCCCTCCATGCGCCCGATGGTCTTCACGAACCACCCGAACGCGGCCGCGGTCACTCGGTGCCGGAGGGCCGAGACGAACAGGCGCTGCGCATGCGGCGGGCGCAGGGCGCGGACGACGTTGCGCAGGACGGCGATGCGCCACCGGTCGTACTTCATCGCCCGGTGGGTCGCGCACGGCGACAGCAGGATCGCCGAGTCGATGCGGTCGCGTAGCAGCTCGAGTGAGGCGAGCGCGAGGATGCCGCCGAACGAGAACCCCATGATCGACGCGCGTGCGTGCCCCTCGGAGTCGAGCAGGTCGCCGACGGTGCGGGCGACGAGATCGCTGGAGAACGGCTCGGCGAACGGCGCCGAGAGCCCATGGCCGGGCAACTCGAAGAAGTAGATGTGGAACCGCTGCGCCATGAAGCGCACGAGGCCGATGTAGTCACTGATGGCCGAGTAGGTCGCCGGCACCATGACCAGCGGAGGGCCGTCTCCGCCGGTGATGAAGTGCAGGCGCGTCAGCGGCAGGTCCGCGAAGCGCAGCTCGAGCCCGGCGTCCGCCGCGCGCCGCGCGAGGTCGGGATAGCGCTGCTCGTAAGCCTCCACGCCAAGCGCGCCTTCCACCGAAGTCCCGTCAGGTCCGTGCCGCGGGCAACCGTAGCACAGGCCGGCTCCCTGCATCGGGGCCGGCCTGCGGTGTGTCGTGGTGGAGACGAAGGGGCTCGAACCCTCGGCCTCAGGCTTGCAAAGCCCGCGCTCTCCCAGCTGAGCTACGTCCCCGTGAGCGCGAGCGAGTATAGCACCGAGACGCGGGCTCGCGCCTCACGTCCCGGCCCGAAGCATGGCCGCACTGCCGAGTTCATGGGGCGCAAGCAGGCCGACGTGATCGCGATCGACTTCGCGTTCGCGGAAGTCGCCGCACGGGTACAACGTTGACATAGGAGCAACACGCGTACGACGCGACGGGGGGCTGAGGATGGACTGCGAATGCCTGGCCGGATGCCCGTTCTTCCACGACCGCATGAGCCGCATGCCGTCGATGTCGGACCTCTGGAAGCAGAACTACTGCCAAGGCGACAGCCTACACTGCGCACGGCACATCGTGTTCGCGTCACTGGGCACGGAGTCGGTGCCGCCGGATCTGTACCCGAACGAGGTGGACCGGGCGAGGTCGATCGTGTCGGGCGGGCGCTGAGGCACGGATGACCGCCTCCCTCACGGGGCGGACGCGCAGAGCTCGGCGGCGGGCAATTGCCGGAACTCGAAGCCTTGCGCGCGCAGGCGCGGGAGGAGCACCCGGAGCGCCTCGACCGTCTCGATGTTGCGCAGGTGGAAGCAGATGACGTCGCCGTCCGAGACCTCGCCGATGCGGCCGAGGATCGACTCGCGTGTCACCGAACCGTCGAGCGGCCAGTCGTGCGGGTCCTTCGTCCACATCACGGTGCGATAGCCGAGGGCGGCGAGCGCCTCCTGCGTTGTCGTCGTAGTGTCGCCGTGCGGCGGGCGGTAGAGCGGCGTGGGCGCCGTGCCGGTGACGCGCTCGATGACGAGCGCTGCGTCCACGACCTCGGCGCGCCGTAGTGTGCCCGGGAGGCGCGGCACGTGCGGGTGCGTGCTCGAGTGGTTCGCGAGCAGATGCCCCGCGTCCGCGATCGCGCGCGCGGAGCGCGGGTGCTCGAGCGTCCACTTGCCGGTGAGGAAGAAGGTTGCGCCCGCATCCTGCGCGCGCAGCAGGTCGAGCAGGGGCGCGACGGTGTCGTCGCCCGCGTTGCCCGCGTCGAAGGTGAGGTAGACCGCCTTCGCGGGCCCGTCCGCCGGCAGGCCGAGCACCGGCTCGGGCGAGACGGGCGGGCCGCTGCGCGCCGAGTACGCCGGCACGAGCGCGGCCGCGAGGACCGCGAGGACCGCGAGCCCCGCCGCCGTGCTCCATGCCGCGACCCGCCACCGCTTCACGCGCCCACCTCCGCGGATGAGTGTAGCGGGGCGAGCGCACCCGCGCCCCCGGCGCACGGGTGTAGACTCACACGGCACGCCCCGACCGGCTCAAGGAGGCTCGCGGCACGATGCACGTGGTCATCGGCGGTTACGGACGCGTGGGTAGGTACCTCGCGCACATGCTCGAGAAGCAGGGGCACACGGTGTCGGCGATCGACCACGACCCGGGCGCCTTCGAGGAGATCGGCGAGATCTCGGGCCAGAAGCTCGTGGGTCCGGTCTACGACCGCGGCACGCTGGTCGCCGCCGGCATCGAGCGGGCGGGCTGCTTCGCGGCGGTCACCGCGGGCGACAACAGCAACATCGTCTCGGCGCGCATCGCCAAGGAGACGTTCGGCGTCGCCAACGTGGTCGCGCGCATCTACGACCCGCGCCGCGCGGAGCTCTACCGCGAGATGGGCATCCGCACCGTCTCTTCGGTCGAGTGGGCCGCCTCGCGCATCCTGCGCATCATCGGCGACGAGGGCCAGCTCTCCGAGTACCAGTTCGGCGAGGGCGAGGTCGAGATGCTCGAGCTCGAGATCCCGGCCCGCGCGGTCGAGAAGCGCGTCGCCGACGTCGAGACGCCGGGCGAGATCCGCATCGTCGCGATCGTGCGCGAGCACGCCGCCACCGTCCCCGCGCCGGGAGAGCGCTTCCGCCCGGGCGACCGCGTGTACGCAGCCGTCGCATCGGGGAGCGTGGACAAGTTCCGCGCCCTGCTCGGCATCAAGGAGGTGCGGCGATGAAGGTCCTCATCGTCGGGGCCGGCAAGGCCGGCGCCTACCTCGCGGGCAAGCTGCACACCGACCACGCCGTCACCGTCATCGACCAGCGCCAGGCGACGCTCGACCGCCTGCGCGCGTGGGCGCCCGACGTCCACCTCGTGCACGGCGACGCGTGCGAGCCGGCGATGCTCGACCACGCGGGCCTGGCGGGCGCAGACCTGGTGGTGGCCGTGACGGGCGATGACGAGGACAACCTCGTGGTGTCGTGGCTCGCCAAGACCCGCGGCGGCGTGGCGAACGTCATCGCACGCGTGAACCACCCCGCCAACACGTGGTTGTTCTCGGAGATGTGGGGTGTGGACTGCGCGCTGTCACCGCCCGCGCTGATCGCGAGCGAGGTGCTCGACCGCATCGCGGCGAGCGACCCCGGGCGCGACGACGGCGCACCGGTGGCCTGAGCGTAGTCCCTACCCGCCCTGCGCCTCGAACTTGATGTGGTACGGGACGTCGACCACGATGACGCCCGGCTCGTCGTAGAGCGCCGTCTTGATCCACAGCGGCGTCTGCGTGTGCAGCGTCGCGTCGGCGATGTCCTCGGGCACGAACTCGGGCAGCACCACCGTGACGACGTGGTCGGGCGTCGGACGCTCGATAGCGCGGATGTAGCGCTCGATGGGCCCGATGATCTCGCGGTACGGCGACTCGAGCACCGTCAGGCGGATGCCGAACTCACTGCGCCCCCACTCCTCCTTGAACGCCGCCGCCTTGTCGCCCGAGACGTCCACGTAGACCGCCTCGACGTCGTCGGCCGACAGTGAGCGCACGTACTGGATCGCGCGGATGAGCCGACGGTCGATGGCCGAGACGAGCAGCACGACGTGGTTGTGCATGCGGTTCACGGAGCGCCACGAGGCCTTGAGCCGCTCCTCGGGGCCGAGCGCGAGGCGTCGCGCGGCCGCCGCGTAGCGTCGCTTGACCCACAGCGAGTACGCGACCATGAGCGGCACCACGACGACGATCAGCCACGCCCCGTGGCTGAACTTCGTGATCGCGATGACGGCAAGCACCACGCCCGTCGCGACCGCGCCCGTCGCGTTGACCGCGATGCTCCAGTGCCAGCCCTCCTCGCGGCACTTCCACCAGTGCACGACCATGCCGGCCTGCGAGAGCGTGAAGCCGGTGAACACGCCGACCGCGTACAGCGGGATGAGCAGGTGCGTGTCACCTTTGAAGAAGACGAGCAGGCCGGCGGCGACCGTCGAGAGCACGATGATGCCGTTGCTGAAGACGAGCCGGTAGCCGCGGTCGGAGAACTGCTTGGGGACGAAACCGTCGGTGGCCATGAACGACGCGAGGCGGGGGAAGTCCGCGTACGCGGTGTTGGCGGCGAGCACGAGGATGACCGCGGTGGCGATCTGGAGCACGAAGTACAGCACGGTACGGCCGAAGACGCCCTCGGCGAGCTGGCTGACCACCGTCGCGCCGCCCTCGCTCGGCGTCACGCCGCTCACTTGGGCGAGCAGGGTCGTGCCGACGAACAGGAACAGCAGGATGCCCGCCATCCACGTGAGCGTCCGCCGCGCGTTGACCGCCTCGGGCTGCTTGAACGCCTGCACGCCGTTGGCGATCGCCTCGACGCCCGTCATCGCGGTGCACCCCGACGCGAACGCGCGCAGGACGAGGTAGAGCGTCAGCCCCTGGACCGCTTCGCCCGCGTGCGGCTCGACGTGGATGGTGCCGCCCGTCGCGACCTTCACGAGCCCGGCAATGATGGTGATCCCGAGCGTGACCACGAACAGGTAGGTCGGCCCGGCGAACAGAGCGCCGGACTCGCGCACGCCGCGCAGGTTCGCTATGGCGAGCAGCACGACGAACCCGAGGCACATGTGGATGCGGTACGGCGCCGTCGCCGGCCATGCCGAGGTGATCGCCGCGACGCCCGCCGAGATCGAGACCGCGACGGTGAGGATGTAGTCGACCAGCAGCGAGGCGCCGGCCGTCAGCCCCGGCAGGACGCCGAGGTTCTCCTTGGCCACGATGTAGGAGCCGCCGCCGCCCGGATACGCCTTGATGGTCTGCCGGTACGACACCGTGACGATGACCAGCAGCAGCCCGATCCCGGCGGCGACGGGCAGCGCGAGCGAGAGCGCCGCCGTGCCCGCGAGCACGAGCATGAGCAGGATCTCCTCGGTGGCATACGCGACCGAGGACAGCGCGTCGCTCGAGAAGACCGCCAGCGCGACGGGGTTGGACAGCCGCTGGTGTGCGGCCTGTTCGTTGGCGAGCGGGTTGCCGAGCAGGAAGCGCTTGAGGTTGGGCATGTGGTCCTTCTTCGCGGGTGAGGGCCGACCGGCGCGGCTCCGTCGGCAAGAGCACACTAGCCCGACGCGCGCGCGGGGGCAACGGCGCTCGCGCGGGGGGCGGTGGTCGCTTCCGCCGGGCCGGCGTCACCGGTGACGTCACATACGACGTCGCCGGCGACGTCGTATGTGACGCCGGCGCCCGCGTACACCTTGGCCGTCACGCGGTCCGACCCGGTCGCGACACGTGTCAGTGACACGGGTCACAGGCGATCCCAGGCTCCGACAGGCGGTCGAGCGACGGGCGGCCCCTGCGAGGGGCCGCCCGTTTCGCGTTCGCGGTGCGAGGACTGATGGGCCGGGACGGCTTTCGCAGCTCGAGGCGCCCCTCCAAAGAGCCATCCTTGCGGGCGGTCTTTCCGGTCTCGGGGTGTTCTCCCCGCCGGCGCGGTCCCGCATGTTCCCGTCGAGGCTTCCGCCCGGCCTTCCGGCGGTTCAGCGTCGATCGCTCGCGAAGCGAAGCGCCAGCAACGCCTCGCTCCCCGAGTGGACCGGCCTATCCGGCATGGCCTTGGTCAGTCGCCCCGGCCCGGGTCCTCATGCGATAGGTATACCCGCAACGCGCGCGTGTGACGCACGTCCGCGGGGCCAGGCAGCAGCGCGGGCGCGGCTACTTCAGCGCGTCCATGCGCGCGCGCAGGTCCACCTCGGTCATCTCGCCGACCTGCATGCCGGCGGTGCTGCCGTCCGAGTTCACGAACACGAACGTCGGCACGTACTGCACGCCGAACGCCTCGGCCAGCTTGTCACCCTCGGGCGACGAGTCCACGAACCGCCGCACCTCGACCTTGCCCTCGAACTCCTTCGTCAGCCTGTCGACCACAGGCTTCATCTTCACGCAGGCCGGTCAAGTGCTGCCCGAGAACTCGATCAGCACGGGCCTGCCGTTCGTCTGCACCTTGGCTGCGCCACCCGCCGTACCGGCGGAGTCGCCCTGGACGACCTCGCCGTCCCACGCGGCGATGCCCGCAGTGAGGTTGTACACCTGAGTGAACCCCTGGGCGCGCAGGTACTCCGCCGCGTTGAGCGAGCGGGCGCCCGTCGCGCAGTACACCGCGATGGGGGCGGTCTTGCTCCAGCCGGCGATGGCGGCCGGCACCTGGTCGACCGGCACGTTCTCGGCGCCCGGGATGTGGCCCGACGCGTACTCGGCCGCGGTCCGCACGTCCACGACGCGCACGCCCGACGCCGCATCGGCGATCACGGCGGCGAAGGCCGCGTTGTCCACGTTGCCCGGCTTCGGGCCCGCGGGCTTCGTCGCGAGGTACACCACCACGGCCGCCAGCACGGCGACGCCCACCCACAGTGCCCACGGGGTCTTGCGGCGCACGGGCGCTGGCGCGGGCCTCTTGGTCGCGTTCGACACGGCTTCCTCCACCGTCGGTGTCTCGTGCGGGCGGCGGGAGCATACCCCACGGGGTATCCCTCCTGCAAGCGCCGTGCCGCCTGATGCCCGCCCCCTCGCACGCACCCGGCCCGGGAAGTGCAAGAATACCGGCACTGCCGGGTACAGCACTCGTGAGACCGCGCCCGCGCCGCCGCGCGCGCGAAAGGGGGACAAGCCGAGCCGATGGCCGCCGCACCGCCGACAACCGCCTCGGTCCGCCGCGCCGCCGCGCCTTCGTTCCCCGATCCCGGCGCCCCCATGCGCTCCGACCTGCTCACCGCAGAGCGCGCCGCCGAGCGTGCGCGGGCCCTCGGCGCGGCCCAGAAGGTCGCCGACGCGAAGTCCCCCGCACGGGCGACGCCGCTCCTCGGCCTCGTCGACGACGCGTCCGCCCACCTCGAGTGGTGCAACGAGCAGCTCGCGGCGGCCGCGCGCGAGCAGCGCGCCGTCTCTCCGGCGGCCGAGTGGCTGCTCGACAACTTCTACCTCGTGCAGGCGCAGGTGCGCACGGTCCGCCAGGACCTGCCCGCGCACTACGGCCTCGAACTGCCGCGGCTGGCCACCGGTGACTGGGCCGGCTTCCCGCGCATCTACGAGGCGGTCGTCGAGCTCGTCGCGCACACCGACGCGCGCTTCGACGAGGAGTACGTCATCGAGTACCTGAACGGCTACCAGGACACCGCGCCACTCTCGATCGGCGAGGTGTGGGCGTTCCCGATCATGCTGCGCGTCGCGCTCATCGAGAACCTGCGGCGCATCGCGCATCGCGTCGCGACCTCCCAGCTCGCCGAGTCCGCCGCCGACGACGCCGCCGACGCCCTGCTCACCGCGGCGCAGGACGCGCCGCAAGGAGTGGCATGGATCCTCGCCGAGATCGACCGCCTGCGTCCCGAGGTCGACCCGGTCTTCCTGCGCCGCCTGGCCCAGCGCCTCCAGGGCCGCGAGTCGGTCACGGAGGAGATGACGCGCTGGCTGGAGGCCCGCGTCGCGCGCACCGGGCGCACCTTCGAGGAGATCGTCCACGCCGAGCAGCAGGAGCAGGCCGCCGACCAGGTCTCGGTCGCCAACTCGATCACCTCGGTCCGCCTGCTCGAAGCGCTCGACTGGCACGCCTTCTTCGAGAGCTGCAGCCTCGTGGAGCACATCCTGCGCGAGGATCCCGCGGGCGTGTACCCGCGCATGGACTTCCGCAGCCGCGACCGCTACCGCCACGCGCTCGAGGGCATGGCACGCCGATCGCAGCTCACCGAGGTCGAGCTCGCCGAGGCGGTCGTCAGCTCCGCGCTCGACCGGCTCGCCGCCGACCCCTCGGACCTCTCGCGCGGGCACGTCGGCTGGTACCTCATCGCCGGTGGCCGCTTCACCTTCGAGCGCTCGGTCGGCTACCGCCCGCACCTGCGCGAGCGCGCCTACCGAGGCCCGCTGCGCGCCAAGGGGCTGATCTACTGGGGCATCCTGTACGGCACGGCGATCGTACTCGCGTTCCTGCTCGCGGCGTGGATGGCCGCCGGCGGCCATCCCCGTCTCTTTTACACATCTCCGAGCCCACGAGAACTACTAGTGTCGGCGAAGCGTCATAGAGTAGCCTGTAATAAATAACAGGGCCAC
>VAUM01000062.1 GCA_005774595.1 Actinomycetota bacterium | reverse complement strand
GTGACGTGACGAGGCCCCGTCCGGAGACACAGCCGGACGGGGCCTCGAACGTTGCGGGCGGCGACTCTCCGAGAACGCCGATCGGGCTGCGACGAGGTCCCCGCCGTCGTCGCAGCCCGATCGTGGAACGCCGAATGTGCGGTGCTACACGTGCCCCTTCAGGAACGGGGGCTCCTCGAAGTCGTCATCGGTGACCGCCTCGAACACGGGCACGGGGGCGCCCGCCTCCGTCTCGCCGGCCGCCGCTGCGAACAGCGCGTCCTGACGGCGCTCGCCGCCCTGGAAGCCTGCGGCGACGACGGTCACGCGCACTTGGCCCTCGGGCATGGAGTCGTCGATCGTCAGGCCGAAGATCACGTTCTCGTCGGGCGATGCGGCGGCCTCGCGGACGAGGTCGGCGGCTGCGGCGATCTCGGTGATCGTGAGGTCCGAGCCGGCTGCGATGGCGAGCAGCACGCCGCGCGCGCCCTTGATGGTCGCCTCGAGCAGCGGGCTCGAGATCGCGGCGCGGGTGGCGTCGACAGCACGGTCGTCGCCGGTCGCCAGGCCGATACCCATCACACAGCTGCCGGCATCGCGCAGGATGGTGCGCACGTCGGCGAAGTCGAGGTTGATCTTGCCCGGCATCTGGATGAGTTCGGTGATGCCCTGGATGCCCTGGCGCAGCACGTCGTCGGCCATCTGGAACGCTTCCTCGTGGGTCGTGTTCTTGTTGGCGACGGCGAGCAGGCGGTCGTTCGGCACGACGATGAGCGCGTCCACGTGTTCGCGCAGGCGGCGGATGCCCTCCTCGGCGATCTGCGCGCGCTTGCGGCCTTCGAAGCCGAACGGCCGCGTCACGACCGCGACCGTGAGCGCGCCGATCTCCTTCTTGGCGATCTCGGCCACGAGGGGTGCCGCGCCGGTGCCCGTGCCGCCGCCCTCGCCGCACGTGATGAACACCATGTCGCCGCCGACGAGCGCCTGCTTGATCTCCTCGCGGCTCTCCTCGGCGGCCTCGCGGCCCACGTCCGGGTCCGACCCGGCGCCCAGGCCGCGGGTGAGATCGCGGCCGATGTGGACCTGTGTGTCGGCCTCGCTCATCAGCAGCGACTGCTTGTCCGTGTTGACCACGACGAACTCGACGCCGCGAAGGCCGACCTCGACCATGTGGTTGACGGCGTTGGTGCCGCATCCGCCGATCCCCACGACCTTGATCAGGGCGAGGTAGACTGAATCCGCATCGTGCATCGGGACCCTCCTGACGAGTCCGGGAGTATAGGCTCGACCTTACCTTTAGGGTTACTCGAGCCGACCAACGGTCAATCTGGGGGTAAACCTTACACGACCGTGCATGGGCGCGCAATACGACCCGCCCGCGCGCAAGCGGACGGGATGCGCGGGAGGTCCGGGGGGCGCGCGGCCTCCCTGCGCCGGCGCTACTGCCGGGTCTGCACCATCGTGCCGAGCGGGACCTGCGGCCACAGCTCGAGCACGTCCTTGTTGTACATCCGGATGCAGCCGTGCGACGCCATCGTCCCGATGACCCACGGCTGGTTCGTCCCGTGGATGCCGTACGCGGTGTAGACGTAGCCGCTCGACGTCTGCTTGAACAGGCGCATCTTGCGCGGGCCGTACACGCTGCCCGGTGAGGTCACGTACTTCGCGAGGATCTTCCAGTTCCGCACCGGGGTCGGAGTGCCCGGCTTGCCGTGCGCGATCGGGTAGACCTTCACCAGCGCGCCGTCCTTGACCCAGTAGAGCCGGTACTCGGACTTGTCGATGATGATGCACGTCGGCCACGGGAAGTCCACACGGCGGACCGTGTAGCTGTACGACCGCTTCGTCACCGGGTTGGCGGCTTCCAGCACGATGGTGCTCGCGCCGGCCGACAGCGTCTGTACGCCGAACCAGCCTTTCTGGCCGTTGGTCATGTCGAGCGTCCGGACCCGCGTGCCGTTGAGATACATGGTGATCTGTGTCGTGGACGCGCCCGCCTGCGCCGCGATCATCTGGCTGCGCGACCCGTAGCCGTTGGCGGGGGTGAACATCCACGGCTTGCCCGGGATGCCCCAGACCGTCACGGTCACCGGCGTCGAATACGTGACCCCCGCGCGGTGCTTGACCGCCGCGGTGACGGACTTCGTCCCCTCGCCCATCGCCACGTCCGCGAACGACGCGACGGTGCCGGGCGTCGCGAGCCGCGATGCGACCAACTGCCCGTCCACGAGCACCCACAGTGTGCCCGTCGGCTCGTTCGAACCGAGCGTCACCGTCACGTCGACGCTCTGGAGCGCCGCCGACGGGGCCGTCAGCGTCACCGCGTGCGCGGCGCCCGCCGATACCGACCACATCAGTGCGACACCTGCCGCCAGGACCGCACCGCGCCATGCTCGTGAACGCATCCGTCGCTCCATCCCGGACTCGTCGTCAGGGCGTGTCACCCAAGCCGCGCCATGTCGGGCGGGCCACTGAACGCACGTTGATGTAGACCACCTTGCCGGCCTGCTCCTTCAAGATCTTCAGAGCAGCCGCGTCCTTCATGGCGAGGTCCGTCGCATCACCGAAGAAGATCTCGACGCCGTCCACAGTGTACACGGCGGTCTTGTCCACGGTGGGCGCCGAGACCATCCGCACGCGCGAGCGCAGGTCCGCGGACATGCCCGACACCACCTTCAACGCATTGAGCAGCGCCTCGGAGGCCGTCACCGTCCCCGTGGCGACGTCCAGACGCTCCACGTCGCGGATCGTCAGCAACGTGCCGGTGTCCTCCGCGGTCCGCCGTGCGATCACATACCCGTCGGCGGCCACGAGCCAGAAGGTCGACTTGCCGTCGTCCACCAGCGCAGCCGGCTGGCGTTCGGTCACTCGGATCCGCATCCCGTCCGGCAACACGCGGCTCACCTGCGCCGAGAGTATCCACGGGTCGGCCTCGAGCCGCTTCTCGACCTCGGCCGCCGGGAACCGCAGCAGCGTCGCGTCGGCCGGGACGGCCGCGACACGCAGGACGCGTTCGGCGGTCAGGCGCACGTTGCCCTCGACCCGTACCGCGGTGATCGGCGCGGCGCCCGACGCATACACGGCCAGGCACGCCCACGCCCCGAGCACGCAGCCCGCGACGACGGCGCCGACCTTGAGCCGCCCGGCCGCGGTCCGCCTTCGCTCCCGGCGCTCGCGTTCCAGACGCCGCCCCTTCGCGGCCGCGCTCTCCCGCCGCGGCTCCTTCGCCGGACCGCGCCGCGCTTCGGCCGCCCGCCCGTCGATCGTGGAGGGGGCATCGATGTGGACGGTCCTACGCCCGGGAGAACGACCCGAGGAACCGGACCTCCGGCCTGAGCTCGATGCCACTGTCCTCCCTCACCCGGTCGCGTGCGAGGTGCATCAGTTCGAGCACGTCGCGAGCGCTCGCGCCGCCCTCGTTGACGATGAAGTTCGCGTGGACCTGCGAGATGCGCGCGCCGCCGATCCGCACGCCCTTCAGACCCGCGGACTCGATCAGCCGCCCGGCCGAGTCGCCCTCGGGGTTCCGGAAGACGCTGCCGGCGTTCGGCTTGCCGAGCGGCTGGCTCGCCTTGCGGCGCGCGAGCGACTCCTCCATGCGGGCGCGTATCGCGTCGCGGTCGCCGGGCACGGCCCGCAGCTCCGCCTCGACCACCACGCCGTGCGACGCCAGGTCCGTGGACCGGTAGCCCCACGCGACCTCGTTGCCGTGCAGCCGCCGCAGCCCTTGGCCGGGCACGAGTACCGTCACCGACTCGACGACCGAGCCGATCCATTCGTCACGCGTGCCTGCGTTCATCACGAGCGCACCCCCGAGCGTCCCGGGGACGCCCGCTGCGAACTCGAACCCGGCCACGCCCTCTGCCGAGGCCCACTGCACGATGCCGCCGAGCGAACAGCCCGCGCCGGCCTCCAGCAGGCTGCCCGCGCGCGCACGGCGACCGAACTCACGCCCGAGCACGACCACCGCGCCGCGGTAGCCCTCGTCCGACACCAGCAGGTTGGTACCCCTGCCGATGACCGTCCACTCGACCGCGTGTTCC
The DNA here is from genome assembly GCA_005774595.1 of Actinomycetota bacterium. NCBI lineage: Bacteria > Bacillati > Actinomycetota > Actinomycetota bacterium. The sequence continues at coordinate 4,339 of VAUM01000062.1, read as the reverse complement.
GCGAGCGCGGCCAGCACCGTGGTGAGGTCCGACATCGTGTCGCACTCCGCGAACAGGTCCGCCGGGCCGCCGATCCTGTACGACGTGTGCCGCACCATCTCCTCGTCCTGGCGCAGCGCGCCGGTCGTCCGTCCGGCGAGCGCCGCGAATGCGGCGTCAGCCGACATCGCCGGGCTCCCCCGCCAGCGCGCGCACGATCTCGGGGCCGAGCGCCGTCACGTCGCCGGCGCCCATCGTCATCACGAGATCGCCCTCGCGCACGCGCGAGGCTATGTAGGTGGCGACGTCCGAGCGGTGCGGGAAGTACGCGGCCCGCGAACGGGGATCGCGCTCCAGCAGCGCGTCGAGGACGGTCTTGCCCGAGACGCCGGGGACCGGCGCCTCGCCAGCGCTGTAGACGTCCATGAGCACGACCCTGTCAGCGTCGCCGAACGCCGCGCCGAAGTCGCCGCCGAGCGCCGCGGTACGGCTGAAGCGGTGCGGCTGGAACACGACCCACACGCGCCCGTAGCCGCACGCCTTCGCGCCCGCGAGCGTCGCCCGGACCTCGGTCGGGTGGTGGGCGTAGTCGTCGACCACCGCGACGCCCCGCGCCTCGCCCACCCGCTCGAAGCGCCTCCGGACACCCGAGAACGCGCCGAGTCCGACTGCCGCGGCGGCCGGGTCGAGCCCGAGCGCCCAAGCGGCCGCCAGCGCGCCGGTCGCGTTGAGCACGTTGTGCTCGCCGGGGACCGTGAGCGCCACGGCCACGGCCGTGCCGTCCGGGAACGCCACGGTGAACCGGTGTCCGCACCCGGCGCGCTCGATGCCGTCGCAGCGCACCTGCGCCGCGTCGGACCGCCCGTACGTCACGACCCGGCACGGGGACTCCTGCGCCAAGCGCATGCAGCGCTCGTCGTCGGCGCACAGCACGAGCGCGCCGTCGGGCGAGCACCGCGCCGCGAACGCCGCGAACGTCTCCTGGATCTCCTCGATCCCGCCCTCGTAGTGGTCCAAGTGGTCGGCCTCGACGTTCGTCACGATGGCCACGTGGGGCGCGAGGAACAGGAACGACCCGTCCGACTCGTCCGCCTCCACCACGTAGTGCTCGCCCGAGCCGCACCGCGCGTTGGCGCCCATTTCGTTCAGCTCGCCGCCGATCAGGAACGTCGGCTCGGCGCCGGCCGCGGCAAGCGCGGAGACCACCATCGAGCTGGTCGTCGTCTTGCCGTGCGTCCCGGCGACCGCTACGGTCCTCAGGTCCCCCGCGAGGTGCGCGAGCATGCGCGCCCGCGGCCACACGTCGATCCCGCGCTCACGCGCGGCCGCGAGCTCCGGATTCGTCTCGGGTATCGCGGTGGACACGACGACGACCTCAGGATCGCCGAGGTTCGCCGCATCGTGGCCGATGATGACCGTCATTCCCGCGTCACGCAGCGCGGATGAGTAGCGCGACTCCTTCATGTCGGAGCCCGTGACCGCCACGCCGCGGTCGTGCAGCACCTTCGCGATACCGCTCATGCCCGCGCCGCCGACGCCGATGAAGTGCGCGTAGACCCCGCTGTTCACTCGCCGTGCACCTTCCCTGTCGCCGCTTGGCACGCGAGTGCGGCCACACGGGCCGCCGCGTCCGGGACGCCCAGCCTCGCCGCTGCGGCCGCCATCCGCTGTCTGCGCTCGCGGTCCGCGAGCAGTCCGAGGACCGCGTCGGCGTACTCGGGGCCGTCGAGGTCCGCGTCGCGCACGAGGACCGCCCCACCGGCCTCGACCACCTCGGAGGCGTTGAGCGTCTGGTGATCGTCGGTCGCGTACGGGTACGGGACGAGGACCGCGGCCCTGCCCACGGCGATGACCTCCGCCACCGAACTGGCCCCGGACCGGCACACGACCAGATCGGCCGCGGCGAGCGCGGAGCCCATGTCCTCCTCGTAGTCGAGCACATGGTAGCGGCTCGCGTCGCGGTGCGGGTGTGCGGCGACCGCCTCGTTGACGGCGTCGGCCTCCACGCGGCCCGCGACGTGGGCGACGCTCACGCCAGGCAGTGCGAGCAGGCGCCCGAACAGCGCCACCGTCGCCTCGTTGAGGTGCCGCGCGCCCCGGCTGCCGCCGAAGACGAACAGGAGCGTGTCACGCGACGGGATGCCGTGGCGGACGCGCCAGGCCTCGCCGTCTCCCGCGAGCACCGCCGGCCGCACCGGCATGCCCGCGAGCGTGGCACGCTCGGGGTGGCGCAGGTGGGCGGCGGACCCGCGATACGCCACCGCGACCGCGCGCGCCCAGCGCGACAGGAAGCGGTTCGCGAGGCCGGGCACCGCGTTCTGCTCCTGCAGCACGAGCGGGACGTCGCGCATCCAAGCCGCGATGCCCACCGGGATGGAGACGTACCCGCCGAAGCCGAGCACGCAGTCCGGCCGCAGGCGCGCGAGAAGCGCCCACGCGCGCAGTGCGGACCACGCCATGACCGCGATCCCGGCCACCAGCGTCCACGGTCGCGACCGGTCCCATCCGCGCGCGGGCAGCACGTGGAAGTCGTGGCCCGCCTCGGTCGAGAGGCGGGCCTCCGCGCCCTCGGCCGTACCGGCGAACGCGACCTCGTGGCCGCTAGCTCGCAGCACGTCGGCGACGGTCAGCGCCGGATGCACGTGACCGGCCGTCCCGCCCCCCGACAGCAGGAACCTCATCGCGCACCTCCTCCCGCCCGGGACGAGGCTTCGTGCGCACGGGACTGAGCCGCGAGCCTTCCCTGGACACGCCAAGGATGACCCCGATGCACGCGAGCGTGAACGACAGCGATGAGCCGCCGTAGCTCACGAGCGGCAATGGGATGCCCGTGACCGGCATCATCTGCGTCACCGCCATCATGTTCATGACGGCCTGCACGACGATCATCGCGGTCAGCCCCCCGGCCAGCACGCGGCCGAACGGGTCCCTGCAGAGCGTGGCGATGCGGAAGCCCGCGTACGCGAAGATCCCGAACGCGGCGACGACCCCGAGCGTGCCGAGCAGGCCGAGTTCCTCGCCGACGATCGCGAATATGAAGTCCGTGTGGGCCGCAGGCAGGTACAGGTACTTCTGCCTCGACATCCCGAGCCCCACCCCGCCCGGGCCTCCCGAGCCGAATGCCAACAGGCCCTGGATGATCTGGTATCCGTCGCCGCGCGGGTCCTTCCATGGATCCAGGAACGCGAAGAAGCGCGCGGCGCGGTACGGCTCGCTGAACACGCCGAGCAGCGTGCCGATCAGGCCGAAGGCCCCGAGTCCGACGAGCGTCCCTTTCTCGAGCCCGCCGAGGACCAGCACGATGAACCACGCGAAGGCGATGGACATGGTCGTGCCCATGTCCGGCTGGAAGAACACCAGCGCGAGCACCGGGAGCGCGCACAGCGCCTGACCCATGGCGTGCTCCCGCTCCGTGAGCTTTCCGGACCGGTACTGCGAGACCAGCCACGCCGCGAGCAGCACGCAGCCGAACTTCGCGTACTCGGACGGCTGGACCTGCATGCCGCCGACGCGGATCCAGCGCTTCGAGCCGGCGATCGTCTCGCCGACGAACGGCACCGCCAGCAGCCCGGCGAGCGGGACGCCCCACGCCAGCCACGCGAACTTGCGCGCGAGACGGTAGCCCCACAGGTCCGCCGCGAACATCGCCACCAGTCCGACCACGATCCACATGAGCTGACGCTTCAGGTGGTAGGCGGTATCGGCGTGCTTGACGTAGTCGGCCACGGACGACGCCGAGTAGATCATCACGAGCCCGAAGCCGACGAGCGCGAACGTCGACAGCAGCAGCAGGTAGCGCGCCTGGATCCCTCCGGCCGGCTTGACCTGGGCCCTCACGAGGCCTCGCCCCCCTGCAGCGCCGCGACGAGCGCCTTGAACGTCGCGCCCCGGTGCTCGTAGCTGGTGAACTCGTCGAACGACGCGCACGCCGGCGACAGCACGACCGCGTCCCCGTCGACCGCGGCCTCCCGCGCGGCCGCGACCGCCTCGGCGAGCCCCTGCACGCGGACGACGTCGGCGCCCAGGCCCTCGAATGCCGCGGCAACCTCGTCCGCGGCCTCGCCGAACGCGACGACGCGCCGGCAGCGCGGCGCCGCGACCTCGGCGAGCGGGCGGAAGTCGTTGCCCTTGTTCCGGCCGCCGAGCAGGAGCACCAGCGGCGTGCCCTCGAACGCCGCGACGGCCTTCATCACCGCGTCGGGATTCGTCGCCTTGGAGTCGTTGAACCACTCGACGCCGTCGACGACCGCGACCGGCTCGAGCCGGTGCTCGATGGGCGCGAACGTCCTCAGGCCCGACGCGATCTGCGCCGCGGTCAGCCCCATGGCGTGCACGGCCGCTGCCGCCGCGAGCGCGTTCG
>VAUM01000061.1 GCA_005774595.1 Actinomycetota bacterium | reverse complement strand
CGGTGGTGAACGCACTGTCCAAGCGGCTCGACATCGAGGTGCAGCGCGACGGGAAGACCTACACGCAGTCCTACGAGCGCGGCAAGCCGAAGGCCGGGCTCAAGGCGGGGGCGAAGGCCAAGGGCACCGGCACGATCATCCGGTTCTGGCCGGATGACGAGGTCTTCGAGACCACGTCGATGAACTTCGAGACGCTCGCCACGCGCCTGCGCGAGACCGCGTTCCTGAACAAGAACCTCAAGATCACGCTCACCGACGAGCGGGAGCTCGAGCCGCGCCGCGAGGAGTTCAAGTACGCCGGCGGCATCGTCGACTTCGTGCGCTACCTCAACGAGGGCAAGGACGCGCTCGTCTCGAGGCCGGTCTACTTCGAGATGGAGGCGGCCGAGGGCCACGTCGAGGTGGCGATGCAGTGGACGACCGGCTACTCGGAGTCGGTGCTGGCGTTCGCGAACAACATCAACACCACCGAGGGCGGCACGCACCTCGAGGGCTTCAAGAACGCGCTCACGCGCACGATCAACGACTACGCACGGCGCCAGACCATCGTGAAGGAGAAGGACGAGAACCTCTCGGGCGAGGACATCCGCGAGGGACTCACGGCCGTCATCTCGGTGAAGCTGCGCGAGCCGCAGTTCGAAGGCCAGACGAAGACCAAGCTCGGCAACACCGAGATGCGCGCGCTCGTCCAGCAGGTGGTCGCGGCGGGCCTCGGCGAGTACCTGGAAGAGCACCCGAAGCCGGCGCGCGCGATCGTGCTCAAGTGCGCACAGGCGGCCAAGGCGCGCGCGGCGGCCCGCAAGGCGCGCGAGCTGACACGGCGCAAGTCGCTGCTCGAGAGCTCGACTCTGCCCGGCAAGCTCGCCGACTGCTCGTTGCGTGACGCGGCGCTGACCGAGATCTACTTCGTCGAGGGCGACTCGGCCGGCGGCTCGGCCAAGCAGGCGCGCGACCGCTCGTTCCAGGCGATCCTGCCGCTCAAAGGCAAGATCCTCAACGTCGAGAAGGCCGGCGTGACCCGCGCGCTGTCGTCCGACGAGATCCAGGCGATGATCACGGCCATGGGCACCGGCATCGAGGAGGAGTTCGACCTCGGCCAGGCGCGCTACCACCGCGCGATCATCATGACCGACGCCGACGTCGACGGCGCGCACATCCGCTGCCTCATCCTCACCTTCTTCTACCGGTTCATGAAGGAGATGATCGAGGCGGGCTACGTCTACATCGCCCAGCCGCCGCTGTACAAGATCTCGGTGGGCAAGAAGCACGAGTACGCCTACAACGACCGCCAGTTGGAGAGCGCGCTGGGCAAGCTCGAGGAGGGCACCAAGTACACGATCCAGCGGTACAAGGGCCTCGGCGAGATGAACCCCGAGCAGCTCTGGGAGACGACGATGGACCCGGCCCGGCGCACGCTGCTGCGCGTGACGCTCGACGAGGACAACGCGTCCGGCGCGGAGGTCGCGTTCTCGGAGCTGATGGGCGATGCGGTGGAGGCGCGCAAAGAGTTCATCCAGCGCCACGCCAAGGACGTCCGGTTCCTGGACATCTGACGAGTGCGGCGCACGGGACTGACGGCGCATGACCGCAGAAGACAAGGACAAGCCGAGATGGGAGCCCCCGCCGTGGGAGGCGGACGCGTTCGACGCGCTGAAGAAGCGCCGCGAGGACGAGGAGGCCGACGCCGAGATCGCCGAGGCGATCGGCCGGCTGGAGGGCCCACAGGAGCCGCGGCCTGCGACGCCCGTAGCGACGCCGGCCCCGCCCGCCGCGGCGGACGGCGAGCCCGCGCCGGAGACGGCCGCCCCGCCCGCCGCGGAGGCGCCCGCGCCCCCGGCGCTGGACGACAGGCACGTCGAGGCGATGCTCATCGACCTCAAGATCGAGGAGCCGGACGCGACCCGGGGAGCATGGCTGTTCGGAGCCGTGACGTCGATCGCGACCGGCATGTTCGGCATGGTGCTCGTGATCTGGGGGCTCGTGGCGTTCAAGGAGACGGGCACGGTCGCCGCCGGCGCGCTGGGCGCGACGATCCTCATCCTGTTCGGTAGCGCGTTCTTCGCGCTCGCGGTCTACATGTTCCGGAAGGCGCTGAAGTTCAGAGGGAGCCAGCTGAAGTGACTGACGAACCCATCGAGACGACCGTACTGCCGATCGACATCGAGCAGGAGCTCAGGGACTCGTTCCTCGAGTACTCGATGTCGGTCATCGTGGCGCGGGCGCTGCCCGACGTCCGCGACGGCCTGAAGCCGGTGCACCGCCGCATCCTGTACGCGATGAACGAGTCGGGGCTCACGCCCGGCCGCGCGTACAAGAAGTCGGCGTGGACGGTCGGAGAGGTCATCGGCAAGTACCATCCGCACGGCGACGTCGCTGTCTACGACACGATGGTGCGCATGGCGCAGCCGTTCGCGATGCGGGCACCGCTGGTCGACGGGCACGGCAACTTCGGCTCGGTCGACGGCGACTCCGCGGCAGCCATGCGCTACACCGAGGCGCGGCTGCACCGCATGGCGATGGAGCTGCTGCGCGATCTCGACAAGGAGACCGTCGACTTCGGCCCGAACTACGACGAGTCGCTCACCGAGCCGCTCGTGCTGCCGGCTCGCTACCCGAACCTGCTGGTCAACGGCGGCGCGGGCATCGCGGTCGGCATGGCCACCAACATCCCCCCGCACAACCTCGGCGAGGTCATCGACGCCACGATCATGCTGATCGACGCGCCGGACACCCCGCTCGAAGACATCATGAAGGTCCTGCCGGGCCCGGACTTCCCGACCGGCGGCGTCATCATGGGCCGCGACGGCATCCGCGACGCGTACGCGACGGGGCGCGGGTCCGTGAAGGTGCGCGGCGTGGCGCACATCGAGCAGACGAGCACGGGCCGCACTCGGATCATCGTCACGGAGATCCCGTACCAGGTGAACAAGGCCAAGCTGGTCACCAAGATCGCCGACCTGGTGCGCGAGAAGAAGCTCACCGAGATCTCGGACCTGCGCGACGAGTCCGACCGCAAGGGCATGCGCGTCGTCATCGAGCTCAAGCAGAACTGCATCCCGCAGGTCGTGCTGAACAAGCTGTACAAGCACACGTCGCTGGAGACCGGCTTCGGCTGCAACATGCTCGCGCTCGTCGACGGCGTGCCTCGCACGCTCGGCCTGATCGACATCCTCAAGCACTACATCGAGTTCCAGAAGGAGGTCATCACCCGCCGGACGCGCTACGAGCTGCGCAAGGCGCAAGAGCGCGCCCACATCCTCGAGGGCTACGTCATCGCGCTCGACAACATCGACGAGGTCATCAAGATCATCCGCGCCTCGGCCGACGACGTCGAGGCCAAGGCCAAGCTCATGAAGCGGTTCAAGCTCTCCGAGGCGCAGACCGACGCGATCCTCGAGATGCGCCTGCGCCGCCTGACCGGCCTCGAGCGCCACAAGATCGAAGACGAGCTCGCGGAGTTGCGCGAGCGCATCGCGTGGTTCACCAAGGTGCTCGGCGACATCAACCTCGTGCTGCAGATCATCAAGGAGGAGCTCACCGAGGTCCGCACCAAGCACGCCGACAAGCGGCGCACGCAGATCACCAACGCCGCGCGCGACCTCGACGTCGAGGACCTCATCGCCGAGGAGGACATGGTCGTCACGGTGTCGCGCACCGGCTACGTGAAGCGCCTGCCGGTCGCGACCTACCGCCAGCAGAAGCGCGGCGGCAAGGGGCTGCAGGGGGTGTCGCTGAAAGAGGCCGACATCGTCGAGCACCTCTTCGTCGCGAGCACCCACGACCACGTGCTGTTCTTCTCGACCAAGGGCAAGGTCTACCGCATGAAGGTGCACGAGCTGCCGGTGGGCTCGCGGCACGCCAAAGGCACCGCGGTCGTGAACCTGTTGCCCTTCGAGACCGACGAGAAGATCGCCGCGATCATCAACACCAAGGAGTTCTCCACTGAGGAGAACCTGCTCTTCGCCACCGAGCACGGCATGGTGAAGAAGACCGCGATGCAGGCGTACGGCCGCGTGCTGTCGACCGGCATCATCGCGATCAAGCTGCGCGAGGGCGACCGGCTCGTGGCGGTCCGCCGCGTGAAGGAGGGCCAGCGCGTCATGCTCGTGTCCTCGGCGGGCAAGGCCATCAAGTGGGATGAGGCCGAGGCGCGGCCGATGGGGCGCGATACGAGCGGCGTGACCGGCATGCGCGTCAAGGAGGGCGAGCGCGTCCTCGACATGGAGATCGCGGTGCCCGGCACGGAGCTGTTCGTCGTGACCGAGCGCGGGTACGGCAAGCGCACGGCGGTCGACGAGTATCCCGAGCACCACCGCGGCGGCCAGGGCGTCAAGACGATCCAGGTCACCGGCAAGAAGGGCGACCTCGCGGGGATGAAGATCGTCGGCCCGGGCCAGGAGCTCATCCTTATCTCCGAGGCGGGCGTGGTCATCCGGGTCAAGGCGTCGGACATCAGCCGGCTCGGCCGGTCGACGCAGGGCGTCAAGGTGATGAACGTCGCCGAGACCGACCGCGTCGTGGCGATCTCGCGCGTCACCTCGGGCAAGAAGAAGCCGCCGAAGGCCGCGCCGGAAGGCCAGCAGGACCTGCTCGCCGAGGCGGGCGGCATCGCAGAGCAGGACGAGCGCGAACTCGAGGCCGAGGAGCTCGCCGGCGAGGAGTTCGAGGACGCTGAAGAGGGCGACGTCGGTGACGACGAGGCTGACGACGAGGGCGAAGGCGACGAAGGCGACGAGCCCGGCGAGGACGCGGACGACGGGGCCGGCGACGAGTGACGTGAAGGTGCGCCTCGGCCCATCGGCCAACCTGTATCCGATGCCGTGCCCGCTCGTCGTGGGCGGCACGCTCGAGCGTGCGGGCGCGCTGCCGGTGGCGTGGATCGGGATCGGCTCGGGCACGCCGCCGTCGGTCGCGATGGCGGTCCGGGGCACGCGCGCCACGCTCGCGCTCGTGCGCGAGACCGGCACGTTCACCGTCAACGTCCCGCGGGCGGACGACGCGGCGACCGTGGACTACTTCGGCCTGGTGAGCGGGCGCGACCGCGACAAGTGGACCGACAGCGGATGGACGCTCGAGCCCGCGGCCGTGGTGGACGCTCCCTTGGTGGCCGAGTGCCCGTACGCGCTCGAGTGCCGCGTGACGCAGGAGGTCGAGGTGGGCGAGTACGTGCTCGTCGTCGGCGAGATCGTCGAGACGCACGCCGACGAGAGCGTGCTCGATCCGGCGACCGGCAAGGTCGACGTCGCGTTACTCGACCCGCTCGTCTACATCCCGGGTGCGCGGGAGTACCGCCGTCTCGGCGCCAAGGTCGCGGACGCGTTCTCGGTCGGGCGCATGGTGGCTCCGGAGGACGGCGCGTGACGGCGCCCGCGCTGCAGGCGGTCCTGTTCGACCTCGACGGCACGCTCATCGACTCGGTCGGGCTCATCCTCGCGTCGTTCCGCTACGCGACGGAGACCGTCCTCGGCGTCGAGATGTCCGACGAGGACCTGCTGCGCAACGTCGGCATGCCGCTGCGGCCGCAGATGGAGATCCTCGCGCCGGGCCGCGCCGATGAACTGGTGGCGGTCTATCGCGAGCACAACAACGCCCACCACGACGCGATGCTCAAGGGCTACGAGGGCGTGCCCGAGGTGCTCGACGAGCTTCGCGGGCGAGGGCTGTCGCTCGCGGTGGTGACGTCCAAGGGCACGCCGCTCATGATGCGCGGGCTCGACCGCTTCGGTCTCACCGGGCGGTTCGACGTGCTCGTGAGCATGGACGACGTGACGGCGCACAAGCCCGACCCGGCACCGCTGCTGTACGCCGCGGAGCGCCTGGGTGTAGCGCCGTCCCAGTGCGCGTACGTCGGCGACAGCCCGCACGACGTCGTCGCCGCGCGCGCCGCGGGCATGCTCGCGGTCGGCGCGCTGTGGGGCGCGTTCCCGCCCGAGCGGGTGCGCGAGGCCGGGCCGGACCTGACGGCCGACGACATCCGGGAGGTGCCCGCTCTGCTCGCGGACGGCGCCGCCCGCGCCGCGGAAGGAAGCGGGCGCGAACCCGCGTAGATGGCACCACACGCACAGGTGAGTTTGGGTACAGTGCAGAAGAGGCCTGCCGCGAGAGCGCGAAGGGCCGCACCGAGTCGAGGAGGCGCCGCGTGTCGAAGGGCAAGATCATCGCCGGAGTGGTCATCCTGCTCGGCGTAGTCGGCGTCATCGCCGGCGTCGCGTACGGGGCGAAGAACTCCGCACCTGAAGTCGAGGTCGCCGAGGTCACCAAGAGCGACCTTGCGGTGACGGTGAGCGCTTCGGGCAAGGTCGTGCCCGGGACCCGCGCCGACGTCTTTCCGCCCACGACCGGCATGATCGCCGGCGTGGCGGTCAAGGACGGACAGCAGGTCAAGGCCGGGCAGACGCTCGCGACGATGGACACCGGCCCCCTCGAGATGTCGGTGGCGCAGGCCGCGGCCGGTGTCGCGGGAGCCCGGTCTCAGCTCTCGGCCATCGACAAGCAGGCACCGTCGCAGTACGACCGCAACGCGGCGCAGGCTGGCGTCGCGGCCGCGTGGGCCGTCTACGAGCCGGCCAAGGACGCCTACGACGCGTTCAAGGAGGTCTACGACGAGACCACCGACACCGTGGTCAAGCAGTCGATGGAGCCCTCGCTGACCGCGCTCGACATATCGCAGAAGCAGCTCTACGCCGCGTATGCGTCGGCGGTCGCGGCCGAGTCCAAGACCGACTTGTCGTTCGCGGCCGAGCGCGATGCCGCGTACGCCGCTATCGATCAGGCCGAGGAGGCCCTCGCGTTGGCGAACGACACGCTGGGCAAGGCGACGCTGAAGGCGCCGGCCGACGGCATCGTGCTGTTCAACGCGCTCGGTGCGCCGGGCGCCGACGGACAGGCGCCGAAGGCCGCGACGGGCGCCGCGGTCACTCCCGGCGCAGCGCCATTCACGATCGTGCAGCTCAACGCGCTGCGCTTCGCGGCCGAGGTCGATGAGGTCGACATCGACCGGGTGGACCTCGGGATGAAGGGCGTCATCACGCTCGACGCGTTCCCCGGCGAGGAGTTCGCGAGCAAGGCCTCGGAGATCGCTCCCGCGGCGCAGCTCACGGCCACCGGCGGGACCGTGTTCCCGGTCTACTTCGACCTCACCGGGACCGGCCGTGAGATCCTCATCGGGATGAAGGGCGACGTGTCCGTCGAGGTCAAGGCGGTCACCGGCACGGTGTCCGTGCCGATCGAGGCGCTCTTCGACGACGAGGACAAGCAGTTCGTCTACGTGCTCGCCGGCGACGACACCATCAAGCGCCGCGACGTCGAGACCGGCGTGCTCACGGACACGCGGGCCCAGATCGTCGAGGGGCTGCAGGCCGGCGACAAGGTCGCACTGTCCGGCGCCACGGAGCTCAAGGACGGCATGGCCGTCCGGGTGAAGTAGGCCGGATGGCCCCCACCGATCCGCTCGAGGCTCCCGCGGGCGCCGGTGGCCGCGCGCGCGTGGTCCTGGCCGCGCGCGGCGTCTCGAAGATCTACCGCCTCGCGGACATCGAGGTCCCGGCGTTGCGCGACGTCGATCTCGACATCCGCGACGGCGAGATGCTCGCGGTCATGGGCCCGAGCGGCTCCGGCAAGTCGACGCTCATGCACATCGTGGGCCTGCTCGACCGGCCGACGCACGGCTCGGTGACCGTGGAGGGCGAAGAGGTCTCCGAGATGTCGCCGAACGACCTGGCGGCGGTGCGCAACAAGCGCATCGGCTTCGTGTTCCAGGCGTTCAACCTCCTGCCGAGGACCCCCGCGACGGCCAACGTCGAGCTGCCGCTCATCTACTCGGGGGCAAGCGGCGCGGAGCGCGCGCGGCGGGCCCGCGAGGCGCTCGAGCGTGTAGGCCTCGGCGACCGCCTCGGGCACCTGAGCAACCAGCTGTCCGGCGGCCAGCAGCAGCGCGTGGCGATCGCGCGGGCGCTCGTGACCGAGCCGTCGATCGTGCTGGCCGACGAGCCCACGGGCAACCTCGACTCGCGCTCCGGCGTGGAGGTCATGGCGATACTCCAGGAGCTGCACGCGCAGGGCATCACGATCGTGCTCGTGACCCACGACCTGAAGGTCGCGCGGCATGCGGAGCGCATCGTGCACATCGCCGACGGGCGGATCGTGGCCGACGAGGCCGTGCCCGAGCGCGTGATGGCGGCGGACGAGATGGCGCGTCTCGCCGCGGGCGCCGGCGACGGCGAAGGATGGGCGGTGCCGTGAATCTGCTCGAGTCCTTCCGCATCGCGGTGCGCGCGCTCTCGGCGAACAAGGTGCGCAGCGCGCTCACGATGCTCGGCGTGATCATCGGCGTCGCGGCGGTGATCCTGCTCGTGGCCATCGGGACCGGCGTGCAGTCCGAGATCGTCGGCACGATCGAGGGGATGGGCTCGAACCTGCTGTTCGCGT
>VAUM01000060.1 GCA_005774595.1 Actinomycetota bacterium | reverse complement strand
CCCTCCCCCCTTCCCCGGCAGCGTCGGCTGTTCATAAGACCCCCCGCCCTCGCCGAGCAGTTCGACCGCCTCGAGCGGCAGCCCGCGCACCCTGTCCTCGGCGCGCAGGAGGTTGCCCAGCGCGGGCAGTTCGCCCCGGAAGCCCACGTCGACGACCGGGCCGGTGACCTGCCGCACGGTCCCGTCGAACGCCTCGCGCTCGATCTCCTCAGCGGTACGGACGAGCGCCGCTTCTACGATCTCGTCGACAGCGCACGCCAGCGCCAACGTGGCGGGATCGGGAGCCGCGTCCCTTCTGCGGCGGTCAGGCACCGTGCCGTCCCCCTCTCAGCCGCCCGGCGTACAGCACGCCGAGCATGTCTGTTGTGATGGACTCGCGGCGCAGCCGGTTGTACCGCACCCGCAAGTCGTGGAGCGTACGGTCCGCCCGCTCGACCGCCTCTTCCATGGTGATCATCCGCGCGGCCTGTTCCGAGGCGAACGCCTCCAGCAGCACGTCCTCGACCTGCAGCCGCACGAACTCGCCGAGCAGCTCGGTGACGATGGCCTCGGCCGACGGCTCGTAGAACCAGTGCTCGGGCACGGCATCGCCCACGGGCTCCTCGGCCAGCGCGCTGTCACCGGCGATCTCGCCGAGCTTGACGGGCAGAAGGCGAACGACCGCCGGCTCCCGGCGCACCGGCGAGAGGAATCGCGTGTACGAGCACCAGACCTCGTCGCACTCGCCCGCGAGGAAGGCGCCGGTCAGCATCTCGTGGTAGCGGTCGACCTCGGCGGGGGTGACGCCGGCGCGCGACCAGCCCGCCGCGTCGGCCACATCGAGTCCGGGCAGCCGCCGGCGGACGTAGTACTCGCCGCGCGTGCCCTTGGTCACGACGCGCACGTGCGCCCCCGCGGCCTGGGCCTCCGCAACGAACGCCGCGGCGACCCGGTACACGGCCAAGTTGTAGCCGCCGCACATCCCGCGATCGGACGCGACGTGGAGCAGCAGCACCTCGCGCACCTCGCGCTCCGAGAGGAATGGCGAGATCGATCCCGGACGCCGCCCCGCCGCCTCGAGGCAGCGCTGCTGACGCCCGATGATCTCGCGCATGCGGCGCGTGTACTCCCGGATCCCAGCGGCGCGCTCGCGCGTGCGCGACAGCTTCGCCGAGGCGACCGTCGCCATCGTGCGACACACGCCGCCGATGCTCGTGACCGCGCGCATCCTGCTCCGGACCTCGACCAGCTTCTGCATCTAGGCCACCGCCTCGCCGGTCTCGGCCGAGAGCGGTCCCTCCGCCAACGACGCCTCCGCAGCTCCGTCCTCGGGCGTGGCCGGCGCTTTCCCCTGCGGCTCCGAGTCACCTGACGCGAGACCGGGAAACGACTCGACGAGCTCCCGCAACCTCGTCTCGAGCGCGGGAGTCAGGTCCGGCGTCTCGCGCACCGACGCCATCACCGTAGGGTGCTGCACGTCGGCGTGCTCGATCAGCTCCGCCTCGACCCGTCCGACCTCGGCTACGTCCACCGGGTCGAAGTAGCCGTTGACGGCGGCGTACAGCACCAGCGCCTCGTGCTCGACCGGCATCGGCGCGTGCTGCGCCTGCTTGAGCAGCTCACGCGCACGCTCCCCGCGTGCTAACTGGCGGGTCGTCGCCTCGTCGACCTCGGCTCCGAACTTCACGAACTGCGCCATCTCGTCGTACTGCGCGAGGTCGATGCGCAGGCGGCCGGCCACCTGCTTCATGATCCGGTCCTGCGCCGCGCCGCCGACGCGCGAGACCGACAGGCCCGCGTTCATCGCAGGGCGCGTGCCTTCGTTGAACGTCGCGGCGTCGAGCACGATCTGCCCGTCGCAGATGGAGATGACGTTGGTGGGGATGAATGCCGAGATGTCGCCCGCCAGTGTCTCGACGATCGGTAGCGCGGTCAGCGAACCGCCGCCGCACTCGACCGACATGCGCGCCGCGCGCTCGAGCAGACGCGAGTGGATGTAGAAGATGTCGCCGGGATACGCCTCCCGTCCCACCGGACGGTCGAGCAGCGCGGACATCTCGCGGTACGTGACCGCGTGCTTCGAGAGGTCGTCGTAGACCACGAACGCGTCGCCGCCCCGGTCCATCTGGTACTCGCCGATCGCGCACGCGGTGTACGGCGCCAGGTAACGGAACGCCGGCTGTTCGCTCGGCATGGCGAGGACGACGACGGTGTAGTCGAGCGCTCCGTGCTCGGCGAGCGTGCTCACAACGCGCTGCACGCTGCTGGCCTTCTGCCCGATGGCGCAGTAGACGCACGTCACACCCTGGCCCTTCTGCGCCAGGATCGCGTCGACGGCCAGCGTGGTCTTGCCGATCTTGCGGTCGCCGATGACCAGCTCACGCTGACCCCTGCCGATCGGGACGAGCGCGTCGATCACCTTGATGCCGGTGTGCAGCGGCCGGTCGACCGGCTGGCGGTCGACGATGCCGGGCGCCTTGCGCTCGGCGGGCAGATGCGCGCGCGCCACGAGCGGGACTCCGCCGTCGACCGGGCGCCCGACGGCGTTGACGATCCTGCCGGCCATCCCCTCGCCGACAGGCACCTTGAACAGGTGGCCTGTGCGACGCACGTCGCTCCCCTCGCGGATCCCCTCCTCCGGGCCGAGCAGCACGCAGCCGACGCGCTCCGCCATCAGCGAGAATGCGATGCCGAGCACACCGCCTTGGAACTCCACGATCTCCTGCGACCCGACATCGCGCAGGCCAGCGACGGTCGCCACTCCGTCGGCGATGTCGAGCACGCTGCCGGTGTCGTACAGCTCCTCGACCACGACATCCGGTGACGCCCCGGCGATCAGGTCCTTGAGGTACTCGAACGACGCGGCCGCGTCACCGAGCCCGCCCGACTCGCACAACTCGCGCGTGACGCGCTCAAGCGCGGTCACCCATGTCCAGCGCGCGTCGAGCACGACCCGCACCTCAGGGCCGACGTAGAGCACCGCGCCCGCATCCATCGTCGGGTTCACGCGGACGTCCAGCGCGATGTCGCGCCCTGCGGAATCCGACAGCACGCGCCTCAGGCGCTTGAGCAGCTGCTCCTCGAGGTAGGTACGCGCATGCAGCGTCAGAGTCGACCCCGGAAACTCGGCCAGCAGGCGCGTGAGGACCTCGCGCTCGGTGCCGGGCTCGACGCGAACGCCGCCGCACGCCGGCTCCAGCCGTGGACTCTCGGCCCGGCCGGGCATGACCTCACACCGCCCCGCGTCCCGCGACCGCTCGCTTCGGCGCCTCGTTCCCGGCCTCGCAACGGCGCACGGCCGCCATGATCGCGTCCTGGATGAGCTCCCGCTGCTCGGCGGCGGACAGTCGCTCGTTGAGCACCGAGCGGGTCGCCGACGCCACCACCTCGATCAGCCGGTCGCGCACCTCGGCGTGGAGCTCCTCGGTCTCGGTGGCCAGGGCCTCTTCCGCGCGCCGGCCGATGCTCTCGGCCTCGGCGTCAGCCTCGGCGCGAGCGGAGTCCTCGAGATCGCGCGCCTCCTCGCGAGCGCGCGCCGAGATCGCCTCTGCCTCGGCACGCGCGTCGGACAGCACGCGCGCCGCGGTCTCCCGGGCTTCGTCCAGCGCGATCACCGAATGGTCGACGGCGCTCAACTGGTCGGAGATGCGGGCCCGGCGGCCGTCGAGCATCCCGCGAACGATGCCCCGGCGCTTGCCGAGACCCATCGCCGCGAAGTAGATGATGACGAGAAGGAAGATGAACTGGACGACCTCGATGGCGAAGCGGACGGGCTCCAGCGCGATCTCGTGGCCGACGTAGGCGAGTATCTCGGAGACGACTTGCACCGACTCCACCCCCTACCTGGCCCGTCGGGACAGAAGCTTGTCCACCGCGGCCTCGGCGATCTCACGGTCTGTGACCTTGAACAGCCGCTCGCACGCCAGCTCGACACACTCGATCGCCTGCCGGCGCACGACCTCCTCCTCCCGCTCCCGCGCCCGGCCGATGAGCTCGCGTCCGGCCTGCAACCGTTCCGAGGCAGCGTCCGTGGCGGCATGCAGCCGCTCGCGCCGGTAGTCGTCCGCCCGCGCGCGCGCCTCGCGCAACGCCCCGTCGGCCTCGACTCGTGCGGTCTCGACGAGCGCGGCGGCGTCCGCATCCGCGGCGGCCACGATGCGCGCGGCCTCGGCGTCGCGCGCTTCGGACTCCTCGATGAGGCGGTCCCGCTCGGTCATGACCGCGACGTAGGGCAGGACGAAGACGCGACGCAGCAGCACGAACGTAGCCGCGAAGATGATCGCCACTGCGATGATGACGACGGGCTGGATCTGTCCGAGCGGGTTCAGCTCCATGGCGCACCCCCTCGCCGCGAGATCAGCCGACCTTGCCCGCCACCACCAGCGTCACCACGAGCGTGTAGATGCACAGCGCCTCGATGAGCGCCATGCCGATCAGCATCGCGGTGAACAGCTGGGGGGCGATCTCCGGCTGCCGTGTCATCCCCTCGATCGCGGACACCGAGATGGCCCGCATCGACAGTGCGGCGACGAACGCGCCGATCGCGATCGGTGTGATCGCCACGAGTGCCAGCAGGACGGTGTTCATCACGCCACCCCCGATTCGCCCGGTTCGACCGCCTCTGCGGCCTCCTTCTCCTTCCGCGACCTCCCTGTTCGCCCCCGCTTCGCCTCGCGATGGATCGCCGAGGCGATGAACGACGACGTCAGCAGCGTGAACACCAGCGCCTGCACGAACGCCGGGATGAGGCCGAGCGCGTGCAGTATCAGCGGTACACCGTAGGGAACGATCCGGGCGACGAGCACGACGGTCATGAACTCGCCGGCGATGTTGCCGAACAGGCGCAGCGACAGCGAGAGCACGTCGGTGAACTCCGAGATCCACTGCATGGGGTTCGGCCAGACCAGGTGCTTGAGCGTCGCCAGCGGCCCCCGCAACGCCGCGCTGATGGCCAGGGTGCCGATGACCGAGCACAGCGCAAGGGACAGCGTGACGCCGTAGTACGACGTCGGCGGCGTTCCGAGGAGCGGAAGCGGGACCATGCCGACCAGGTTGCTCACGAGGATGAACAGGAAGAAGGCAGCCAGGAGCGGTGCGACGAGCCGCACCACCCGGTCACGACCGGGGCCGTGCTCCATCTCGGAGGCCTTGCGGACGAAGTAGCTCAGGACGAACTCGCCGATGTTCTGGCGCGCACCCGGCACGCCCGCGGTCAGCCTTCCCGACGCCAGCCAACGCCCCGCGAGCACGAGGAACGCGCCCGCCAGGGCTGCGTTGACGACGACGACCACCTGGGTCATCCGCGCCAGATCGGCCTCGACCATCGCGCACCCCCCTCACGCGCCGCCGCGGAACGCGCTGCGCGCGCTCACGACCGGCCCCACGGTGATCAGCGTGACGTCGAAGGCGACCACGCCGGTCACCATCCCCCAGAAGCTGGACAGCGCGGGCAACGCCGTCGCCCCGACCAGGAGCACCGCCTTGACGAGGATGCGCTCGGCCAGGAATGCGGCGATCAGTCCTCCGCCAAGACGGTCCTCGGCGATGGCCGACTTGCCCCGTTCGGCGACCCAATGCAGTAGCAGCACGTCGATCGCCGCGCCCAGCATGCACGAAACAGCGAAGCGCACGTCGAGGGTGACGATCGCGCCCGCGAGGGCGGCGATCGCGGCCAGGCGCACCGTCCACGCGCCCATCCGGTCGAGGAAGTCCCAGTCGAGTCCGCTGTGGCGGCCGACCCCCATCACCACACCCCCGTCACCACTGGTCCTTGAGGCGCAGCATGTCGCGCACCGACAGCGCCAGCGCCAGCAGGAGACCCAGACAGGTCAGCGCAGGGAACCAGCCGACCCAACGATCCAACAGCCAGCCGAAGAACCCCCCGGCCAGCATGTAGGAGGGCACCAGCGACCACACCGCGATCGCTCGCAGATAGTCCTTGGGAATGAGATCCGCTCCCTGGTGGCGCCCGCTCCCCCCGGGGTGCCCCCGTACAGATATCGGTGACATCGTCGCCGCCTCCCTCGGGGGGCACGTGTCGCCGGCGCACAAGGAGCCGATCGCGAGCTTCAGGCGCCCACGACCCACCGCCGCCGGATCCTCTTGCTGCTCGAGTCTAGATTCCCGAATCAGTGAGCTGCGTCACGGAGTGGGACGGACCGGGACCTGATGAGCGCGACCCGCTACGGCTCGACGACGACCTTGACCGACTCGCTCGCGTCCGCCACGAGCGCGAAGCCCTCGGCGATGCGGTCCAGCGGTAGCCGGTGCGTGACGAGGTCGTCGACGCGCACGCTGCCGTCGGCGATGAGCTCGAGTGCGTGCGCGAGGTCGATCGGCGCGGCGCCGTACGCGGTGCGCACGGTGACCTCGCGGCGCCACAGGTCGGCGATCGGCATCGGGTACGGCGCGCCCGGCGGCGGCGGCGCGAAGAACACATAGGTCGCGCCCGAGTCGAGGCACGCGAGCGACTGGTCGATGGCGCTCGGCGCGCCGGTGCACAGCAGCACGAGGTCCGCGAGGTCGCCGTCGTTGGCCTCGCGCACGAGGTCGGGCAGCGAGTCGCCCGCCTCGAGCGCGTCGAACGCCGCGTGCGCACCGCTGCGGCGCGCCCAGTCGAGGCGGTACGGCGACACGTCGGTGGCGAGCACGCGCCCGGCGCCGAGCGCGAGCGCGAGCCGGATGTGCAGCAGGCCCGAGATGCCGGAGCCCACCACGAGCACGGTCGAGCCCTCGCGCACGCCGGCGCGCACCTGCGCGCGCACCACGCACCCGAGCGGCTCGACGAACGAGCCCTGCTCGTAGGTCACGTCGTCCGGCAGTCGCAGCATGCCCTTCGCGGTCTGCAGCGCCGGCACGCGCACGTACTCGCAGAACCCGCCCGGGTCGAAGTTGGTGGTGTGCAGTGTGTGGCAGGCGGTGTGGTCGCCGTTGCGGCAGTAGCGGCATTCGTCGCAGGGCACGTGGTGAGAGACGACCACGCGGTCGCCTTCGGCCCACTGCGTGACACCCTCGCCCACCGCGACCACATCGCCCGCGACCTCGTGCCCGAGCACGATCGGCGCCTTCGGCACGCGGTACCACTCCATGACGTCGGAGCCGCAGATGCCCGACGCGCGGATGCGCACGAGCGCCTCGCCTGCGCCGATGGCGGGCACGGCGCGCTCCTCGATGCGGATGTCGGCGTTGTTGTGGTAGACCGCGACGCGCATGGTCTGGGGCACGGCGTGCGCGCCTTCGCTAGATCTTGCGGGTGTCGTCGGCGGTGACCGCCGCAGACCCGACGCCGGGGCCGGTCACGCCCGAGGCGGCCTTCTCGTCCTCGTAGACCGCGTACGCGTCGTCGACCGACGCCCCGCCGTGCACCACGGCGTTGACGGCCTTGATCATCCCGACCGGCGAGTCGGACTGGAAGATGTTGCGGCCCATGTCCACGCCCGCCGCGCCGCCCGCGATCGCCTTCGCCGTCATCTCGAGCGCCTCGCGTTCGGACAGCTTCTTGCCGCCCGCCATCACGATCGGCACCGGGCACGTCGAGGTCACGCGCTCGAAGTCCTCGCAGTAGTAGGTCTTGACGATGTGGCCGCCGGTCTCGGCGATGATGCGGCACGCCAGCGCGAGGTAGCGCGCGTCGCGGACCATGTCCTTGCCCACCGCCGTGACGCCGATGACCGGGATGCCGTAGCGCTCGCCCTCGTCCACGAGACGCCCGAGGTTCGCGATCGTCTGGTGCTGGTGCGGCGCGCCGATGAACACCTGCATCGCCATGCCGGCGGCGTTCATGCGGATGCACTCCTCGGTGCTCACGACCAGCGTCTCGTTCGAAAGGTCCTCCTCGAGCACGCTGCTGCCGCCCGAGACGCGCAGCACGATCGGCGTGCCGGTCGTCGAGTCGATGTCGTTGCGCAGCGCGCCGCGCGTCAGCATGAGCGTGTCGGCGTACTGCACGAGCGGCATGATCGACGCATGGATGTCCTCGAGGCCCGTCGTGGGGCCGAGGAAGTAGCCGTGGTCGACGGCGAGCATGACGGTGCGGCCGTCGGCGGGCTTGATGATGCGGGCGAGGCGGTTCTCGAGTCCCCAGGACATGGCGTTGTCGACCTCCGTGGACGGGGCGGCTTCCGGCAGGGCGTAAGCGTAGCAGACGGGGGCGCTACTTCCCCATGCTGAGCCCGCTGAACGACCCGTCGGGCTTCAGCGCGATCGTGACCGTCCTGACCTTCACCGAGCCGGGCGTCTTCTGCTCCACGTACTCCCACGTGTAGGTGGTATCGCCTTCGCGCTCGCCGACCCTGGGCGAGTCGAGATCGGCGACCTGGCCGTACTGGTCGGGGGCGTATTCCTTCAGGCGCTGCTTGCCGAGTTCGACGGAGGGCGCGGGGGCAGGGGCAGTCACCGCCGGGGACTCCTTCACGACTCCGAGGAAGTACATCACACGGCCAAGCCCGCCTGCGATGAAGAGCCAATACGTGAGTGCGCCAAGGATGGCGATGCCGACGAGTTGGCGCGCGAGGTATCGAATCCGGCGAATGTGCGCGCTCTCTGGTCGCCGGAAGGACCCGCTACTCGGTCGCGGTAGGCGATGCGACCGGGTATCAAAT